>NZ_JBFHDW010000089.1:0-8925 GCF_041584535.1 Actibacterium sp.
GCCATGGTTCAGGCGATCACCGTGCCCGATAACTATTTCGACACCTACCGCCAGACCAGCGATTACATCCGGCAATACACCTTCCCGGGCGGCATGTTGCTGAGCGACGGTTTGATCGCCGAACAGGCGCGCAAGGCCGGGCTGGTGGTGCGCGACAGCTTTGCCTTTGGCCGCGATTATGCCCGCACCCTGCGGCAATGGACCGAGGCGCTTGAGGCCGAAACCCGCCGGATCACCGAATTGGGCTATAGCGAGGCTTTCCTTCGGAACTGGCGGTTCTATCTGGGAATATGCGCCGGGTCGTTCGAAGTGGCCCATACGGATGTGGTGCAGGTCGAACTGGCCCACGCCTGACAACGGAAAAACACATGACCGAGATTGTTCTCTGCCTTGCCCTTGTGGCGATGGCCCTGTTCGCCCTGCGCCGCACCAGCTTTGCCGCGCAACCGATCGACAGCTATGCCACTGCGGAACCGGGGTTCGAACTGGACCGGCATCTGGCCGGGCCGCTTTTGTCCGAAGGGGTGATCTTTGGCCCCACTGGCAAGACCGCCGCCCGCTTTACCGCCCGGATGCACGGCGAATGGCACGGCGACACCGCGACCTTGAACGAGGAATTCCGCTTTGCCAGCGGCGCCCGGCAATCGCGCTGCTGGCACATCGTCCGTGGCACTGGTGGGGCGTTTTCGGCAACGGCGGAGGACGTGATCGGCACAGCGCGGGGCCAATGCGCCGGCAACGCAATCCGGATGCGTTACAAGCTGCGGCTTGAGGCGGACGCCGGCGGGCATGTGCTGAACGTCACCGACTGGCTGTTCCTGATGCCAGATGGCAGCATCATCAACCGTTCAGAGTTCCGGAAATTCGGCCTGAAGCTGGGCGAGCTGGTGGCGACGATCCGACCGGCTCAGAACAGCGGCACGACATCGACCGACTGGCGGCTGGTATGTTCGCCCGACGACCGCATCACCCCGCGCACCGGCGCCACATCGGCATAATCGCGGCCGCGCCCGATAACGATGTGATCGCTGCCCGCCAGCATGTTGTTGGTCGGGTCGATCTCGATCCAGCCCATCTCGTATCCGCACCACGCCCGCACCCAGGCGTGCATCGCATCCGCGCCTTCCAGACGCGGTTTGCCCTTGGGCGGCACGGTTCGCAGAAAACCGCTGACATAGCCCGCCGGGATGCCCAGACTGCGCAGGCCGGTGATCATCACATGGGTGAAATCCTGACAGACGCCATGGCGGTTCTCGAACGCCTCCAGCGCCGAGGTATCCGCCGTGGTGGCATTGGCGTCAAAGGTCATATCCCGATGCAGCGCCTCGCTGAGGGCGCGGACGGCCTCGAAACAAGTGGCGGTATAGGTCGCGGCGGTGCGGGCATAGGCGGCGATCGACGGATAAAGGGCAATCCGCGGCGACCGACCCAGAAAGTGATGCGGCGAGATCGGGTCCAGACTGCGATTGCCGGCGATCTCGCGCGCCAGATCAGGCAGGCGCGGCGACACATCCAGAAACGAGCGCGGCGTAAGCCGGGTGACGCGGGCGTCGATCTTAAAGATCAGCGTTTCATGCGGGGCGGTATAGGCCACTTCGTCCCAGCGATTGCCAAAGAAATCGGTGCCGGTGAACCATTCCTCGGGCCGGGGTGTGCTGGTCAGCTGCGCCATCGTGACCTGCTGTTCCCCGATCAGATCGGCAGGCAACAGCCGCAGCACCTGCCGCGAAAACGCGGCGGGGTGGTCATAGTCATAGGCGATTTCCATGCGAATGGCATATTGCATGGCGCTATCTCAGGAAGGTCTGGGTCAGGTGATCGGACAGGGCATCGACCCGCCCCGACAGGCCCGACAACAGCCGGTGATCGACCGCCTCGGCCGTCAGCAGCGCCAGATCGGTATGCAGGCGCAACACGTCGCGGCGCAACGGCGACAGGCGCCCGCTGGTTTCGGCACCCGGCATCCGCTTGAGATGTTCCTTGATCAGGTCGATCTGATAGCTGAACGCGCGCGGGTTCTGGTTGTCCAGTAACAGCAGATCGACAATCGACGCCCGGTTGGTGCCGACCGAATAGCGGCGGCGATGGGTCATGGCGCTGTCACCGATCTCAAGGATCAGGTCCAGTGCACCGTAAGGTTTCTTCGGCGCCAGAAACTCGGCCAGGCTGTGGCCACCATTTCCGGCGCGCTCGATCGCGCGGCCCAGCGACAGGAAACGCCAGCCGGTGAAACGATACATGTTGTCATGCACCAGACCCGAAAAGCCGGAGATCTGATGCAGCAGGGTGCTGAGGGCACGGGCGGTGTCGTCGCCGGAATTCAGATCGGCCGGCAGGGCGCTGACCGCCTGCCTGAGCGCCGCCAGCGCCGCCGAGCCATCGACCGAGAACCGGTCGCTGACCTGTCCGGCACAGGCATTCGCCGCGTTCAGATTGGGCAACAGCGCCGCTTGCGGCGGCTTGGCCGTATCGACGCCATAGCGCGCCAGATAGCTGCGCATCATCTTCAGCAGCGGCGCATCGTCATCGGCGCTTTCGGCCAGCCGCGCGTGATAGGCGCGCAGCACCCGCATCAGGTGCTCGGAACGTTCGACATAGCGGCCCAGCCAATACAGGTTGTCCGCCGCCCGGCTGGGCAGCGCGGTCTGTTGCTTGCGGGTAAAGCGGCCCGTGCCCTTGGGCAGCATGGTTTCGGCGTCACTGGTATTGCCGCCGACCACCCAGACATCGGCCACCTGACCGCCCGACTGCATCGACAGCCGGTCGGGGTGATGGCCGCCGCCGATCCGCGCGAAACCGCCGGGCATGACCGCCCAGCCCTGTTCGGTGCGGGCCAGAAACACCCGCAGGCTCATCGGGCGCGGTTGCAAGCGTCCGTTGACAAAGGCCGGGGCGGTCGACAGCCGCACCCGTTCCTGCGCCACCAGTTCACTGCCACGGCTTTCCAGCAATTGCGCCAGCTCCGGGGCCGACAGATCCGCAAAGGCGGTATCGTCATGATCGGCCTCGGGCGCGGTCGAGAACGCCCGGCTGAGGGTCATCGTATCGGCAAAGCGGGCGACGTGATTGCGCTCTTCGCTGCCGCCGCACCACCATGTGGCGATATTCGGAATCCGCAGCGGTCGGTCATGCAGGGCCTGCGACAGCCGCGGCATAAAGGCCAACAGCGCCCGGGTCTCCATAATGCCGGCGCCCAGCGCGTTCACCATGGTCACATTGCCATTGCGCACCGCGCGCAACAGACCCGGCGTGCCCAGCCGCGAGCCTTCGTTCAGTTCCAGAGGATCGGTCCACGACGCATCCAGCCGCCGCCACAGCACCGAAACCGGCTGAAGCCCATTCACCGTGCGCACCATCAGCTGGCCTTTATCGACGGCCAGATCCTCGCCTTCAAGCAGCATGAAGCCCAGATAGCGGGCGATATAGGCGTGCTCGAAATAGGTGTCGTTCAGCGGCCCCGGCGTCAGGATGCCGACCCGGCTGTTGTCATCGCCGCGCAGGTCCATCAGCGAGTCGCGGAACATGCGAAAGAACCCGGCCAGCCGCGTCACATCGGTGTTGTCATACAGCCCGGAATAAACCCGCGATGTCGCCATGCGGTTTTCCAGCGCGAAACCGGCGCCAGAGGGGGCTTGGGTGCGGTCACCCAGAACCCACCAGTCGCCGCGCGGCCCGCGGCCGATGTCAAACGCCAGAAAATGCAGAAAATGCCCCGAGGCCGGTTCGACCCCGACCAGCGGCCGCAGCCATTCCGAATTGGCCCCGATCAGCGCGGCAGGCAAAAGCCCCTGATCGACCAGCGTGTTCTCGCCATAGACATCACGCAGCACCGCCTCAAGCAGGTCGGCGCGTTCGCCCAGACCGGCGGCGATTTCTTCCCATTCGGCGTGGTCGATCAGCACCGGCATATGGCTGAGCGGCCAATCGCGGGTGCTGGCCTCGTTTTCCTCATAACGGCGATAGAACACCCCGGCATCGCGCAGATACTGGTCGCCGCGCGACATGCGCAGCACCATTTCCTCGGGCTTGATCTGGGCCAGCCGGTCCATGAAGGCACGCCAAACGGGGCGGACGCGACCGTCCGCCGTCATCAATTCATCGGGCGCGCCCTGCAAAGGCCTGTAGTCCTGCAGAAATTCTTTCAGCACCGGCGGAGGATTCCCTTTAGCTATCCCCGCTGATCAGATGCCCGGAGAGCGCCTGAGGTCAAGGGTCATCGGGAATTCCCTGTGCGGTAGTTCCGGCGGAGGCACATAAAGATCGGGGGTGTGGCCCCGTGCCTCGAACCGCGCCAGTCGCCGTGCTTGTGCTTCGTTGCCGTTGACCGGGAAGGTGTCATAGTTGCGCCCGCCCGGATGCGCGACGTGATACACGCAGCCGCCCAGCGCCCGCCCGGTCCAACTGTCGAAAATATCGAAGGTCAGCGGCGCGTTGACCGGCAGCACCGGATGCAGCGCCTCGGGCGGTTGCCATGCCTTGAACCGCACCGCGCCCACCGACACGCCACCGGTTTCAGTCGCCTGAAGCGGCACGCGCCGCCCGTTACAGGCGACAAAATAGCGCTCGGGGTCGGTGGTGGTCATCTGCACCTGCAACCGCTCGACCGAACTGTCGGTATAGCGCACCGTGCCGCCGATCGCGCCGGTTTCGCCCAGCACGTGCCACGGTTCCAACGCCTGCCGGATTTCCAGATGCACGCCGTCGTAATCGACCTCGCCGCAGAACGGAAAGCGGAATTCGGCCTGCGCCTTGAACCATTCCGGGTCCATGGTGAACCCGTGCTCGCCAAGGTCGCGCAGCACGTCAAGGAAATCTTCCCAGATGAAATGCGGCAGCATGAACCGGTCGTGCAGGCGGGTGCCCCAGCGCACCGGGTTGCCGGTCAAAGGCTTGTCCCAGAACCGCGCGATCAGGGCGCGGATCAGCACCTGTTGCGCCAGACTCATGCGCGGATCCGGCGGCATTTCAAAGCCGCGGAATTCGACCAGACCCAGACGCCCGGTCGGGCCATCGGGGGAATACAGCTTGTCGATACAGATCTCGGCCCGGTGGGTGTTGCCGGTCACATCAATCAGGATGTTGCGCAGCAAGCGGTCGGTCAGCCACGGCTGAGGCGCGGCGCCCTGTCCCGGCAGCGGGATCTGCGCCAAGGCGATTTCCAGCTCATACAGGCTGTCATGGCGGGCCTCGTCGATGCGCGGCGCCTGACTGGTCGGGCCGATGAACAGGCCCGAGAACAGATAGCTTAGCGATGGGTGCCGCTGCCAATGCAGGATCAGGCTTTTCAGCAGATCGGGCCGGCGCAGAAACGGGCTGTCCAGCGGGGTCGAGCCACCGACCACCACATGGTTGCCGCCACCGGTGCCGGTGTGGCGACCGTCGATCATGAATTTATCAGCACCCAGCCGCGATTGGCGGGCCTCTTCATAGACGGCCTCGGTGATGGCCTTGCAATCGTCCCAGCTGTGGGCGGGGTGGATATTCACTTCGATCACGCCCGGATCAGGGGCAACGCGGATCACGTTCAGGCGCGGATCGGGCGGCGGGGAATAGCCTTCGATATGCACCGGCAGCCCCAGATCAGCGGCGGCGGCTTCGGCCATCGCCAGCAGTTCGAGGTAATCCTCGACCCGCTCGGTCGGGGGCATGAAGATGCACAGGCGGCCATCGCGCGGCTCGACCGACATCGCGGTGCGGACCTTGCCGCCCTCGACATCGCCCAGTTGCTGTTCGTGAATATCCTGACCCGGTTCGCTGGAGGCAAAGCTGGCCACGTCTTGCGTGCGCCCGGATTTGTCGGTGTGAATGCGCGCATCGGGTTTGCGACGCGGCTTGCGCACATCGCGCAGCGGTCCGGATTGTGTCGCCGGATCAGCGACATAGCTATAGGGATAGTCGCTTTTGGGAATATGCGGCAGCGCCTCAAGCGGCAGGCGAAAGCCGACCGGGCTGTCACCGGGAATAAGGAACAGCTTGCCGCGCCGGGTGCGCCACAGCTCGGACACCCAGCCCCCCGTCGCCTTGGTCTGCCAGCGTTGGATCGGCAGCACCATGCCCGAAGGTTCGGTCAGGCCGCGATCGAACACGCGGGCGATGCGGTGGCGTTCTTCGGGGTCTTTCAGTTTCGAGTTTTCCGGCGTAACGTTCTCGGGCAGGTTGCCCTCTTTGATCAGCCATTCCGCCGGGTCTTCATAGGCGGGCTGAACGTGCTCGGGGTTGACGCCCAGACCTTCGGCCATGTGCTGCAACAAGGCCTGCGCATCCTCGACCGTGGCGCCGGTTTCAACGCCTTCTTCGGCGACCAGATCGGGGTTTTCCCAGACCGGCGCGCCATCCGCCCGCCAATATAACGAGAAGGTCCAGCGCGGCAGGCTTTCGCCCGGATACCATTTGCCCTGCCCGTAATGCAGGAACCCGCCGGGGGCAAAGCGTTCGCGCAGGCGGCGGATCAATTCGTCGGCCAGCCCGCGCTTGGTCGGGCCAACAGCGGCGGTGTTCCACTCATCCGCTTCGAAATCGTCGATCGACACGAAAGTCGGCTCGCCGCCCATGGTCAGGCGCACATCGCCATCGGTCAGCGCCTTGTCGACCTTCTGACCCAGCGCATCCAGCGCCTGCCACGCATCGTCCGAGAACGGCTTGGTGATGCGCGGATGTTCAGCCACGCGGGTGACGGTCATATCAAAGTTGAAATCGACCTCGGCATAGCTGGCCAGCCCCGAGATCGGCGCGGCGTTGCGGTAATGCGGGGTCGCGGCCAGCGGAATATGGCTTTCGCCGGTCAACAACCCCGAGGTCGGGTCCAGCCCGACCCAGCCCGCGCCGGGGATATAGGCCTCGCACCAGGCGTGCAGATCGGTGAAATCGTGATCGGTGCCCGAGGGGCCATCCAGCGCCTCAAGATCGGGTTTCAGCTGAATCAGATAGCCCGACACGAACCGCGCCGCGACGCCCAGATGGCGCAGCGTCTGCACCAACAGCCACGAACTGTCCCGGCACGACCCACGGGCCAGATGCAGGGTTTCGTCCGGGGTCTGAACGCCCGGCTCCATGCGGATGGTGTAATCCACCGCCTGTTGCACCTTCGAGTTCAGCGCCACCAGAAAATCGACCGTGCGAATGCTGGTGCGATCCACGGAATCGACGAAATCCTGCAACGCCTTGCCGCAGGGCTCGCGCGTCAGATAGATCGACAGGTCCGGCAGAATGTCCTGCGAATACTCGAACGGTCATTCCTCGGCGCTTTCCTCGACGAAGAAATCGAACGGGTTATAGACCGACATATCGGCCACAAGATCGACTTCGATCTTCAGCTCGTTCACCGGCTCGGGGAACACATAGCGCGCCAGCCAGTTGCCATAGGGGTCTTGCTGGTAGTTCACGAAATGCGGTTGCGGCGACACTTTCAGCGAATGCGAAATCACATGCGTGCGGCTATGCGCGGCCGGGCGCAGGCGGATTACCTGCGGGCCCAGCGTGACCGGGCGATCGTATTTGTAATGCGTAAGGTGGTGGATTGCGGCTTTGATGGACATGCGAGTTTTTGACCCCTGTATTCGGGATTAAATTTTCACGATTCCCCGAGCGGCACTATCCCGACTGCGGTGATTTTGGGCATTGGCCCCATTTATATCCGTGCTGCGGGTGCACAACGCCGAAAAAACTGGCAGTCTGACCGGGATGACCGAGACAGAATCGCCCAGGGCGACACAGGCGCCGCTGATCGTGTTCACCGATCTGGATGGCACGTTGCTGGATCACCACAGCTATAGCTGGCGCGCCGCCAGCCCGGCATTGGCACGGTTACGCAAGGCAGGTGTGCCGGTCATTCTGGCCAGTTCGAAAACCGCGACCGAGATCGCGCTTCTGCGCGATCAGTTGGGCTTTGGCGACTGTCCGGCGATTGTCGAAAACGGCGCTGGCCTGTTGCCTGCAGGGGCCGCGCCCGAGGTGGACCTGACGCAATACCGGGCGCTGCGTCAGGCGCTGGACCAGATTTCCCCCGATTTGCGCCAGCAATTTCAAGGCTTTGGTGACTGGGGCACAGCAGGCATTGCCGACCACACCGGCCTGTCGCTGGCCGATGCCGAAAAGGCCGGACAGCGCGCCTTTTCCGAGCCGGGCCTGTGGTCGGGTGACGCCGCCGGTCAGGCCCGGTTTATCGCCGCACTGACCAAGGCAGGCATCACCGCGCGATCAGGCGGACGGTTCCTGACCCTGTCTTTCGGCGGCAGCAAGGCCGAGCAAATGAACAACGTTCTAAAGCTCTACACCTCCCCGCGCTCGGTTGCGCTGGGGGATGCACCGAACGACATCGAGATGCTGATGCGCGCCGATATCGGCATCATCGTCGCCAACCCCGACCACCCGCCGCTTGCCCCCCTTGCGGGCGAATCCGGCGGCCGCATTCGTCGCACGACCCTGCCCGGCCCCGCCGGGTGGAATGACGCCATGATGGCAGTGATGGATGAATTTGGAATTTGAGCAGGAGACCCCTTCATGGCCGATTTTCACCAGAACGGTAACATCGCAACGCTGCATAACCTGCGCACCCTGCCGCCCGAGGCCATGGCTCATGAGCTGTCGACCTTTGCCCAGACCCGCAAGATCAGCCTGATCCTGCCCTCGCTGTTTTCCGAATTGGAGGGCGACGCCCTGCCCAATATTCTGGATGAACTGGCGCAGGTGCCGTTTTTGCACCGGATCGTCATCGGGCTGGACCGCGCGAACGAGGCTCAATACCGCCACGCCCGCAAATTCTTTGACAAGCTGCCGCAAGACCACGTGGTGATCTGGAATGACAGCCCACGCATGAAAGCGATGCATCAGCGGCTTGAACAACTGGGTCTGAACCCGGGCGAGCCGGGCAAGGGCCGCAATGTCTGGTTCTGTCTTGGCTATACTTTGGCCTGCAAGGACAGCGCC
>NZ_JBFHDW010000090.1:0-8899 GCF_041584535.1 Actibacterium sp.
CGCCGCCGCCAGCCCCGACAGATCGCCTTTGACATCCGACAGGAACACCGGCACCCCGGCGGAGGAAAAGCCTTCAGCCAGAATTTGCAGCGTCACGGTTTTCCCGGTGCCGGTGGCGCCGGCAATCAGACCATGGCGGTTGGCATAGCCCAGCAACAGGTTTTGCGGCACGCCGTAAGCTTCACCGCCACCTCCGACAAAAATCGTCTCACTCACGCGCTGTTCTCCTGTTTTCGGGCCTGCGTCCGGCCCCAAGATACAGTCTTAACCAATCTGTGCCAGACTCGGATATGTCCCCGGGGTTTCGGGACGGAACTTCCTCCCTGTCAGACTGGCCGCGCCGTGAAACGCGCGGCCTTTTTTTCGTGCGACGGCAACATGAATGCCGGCTCATAATTGTGTGTTGACGGCTAAATCCAAGTTTCGTAGCGTGCGGTCCATGACAATGTCGGCCAGTCCGGCAGGGAGAAAAACAAAATGAAAAAGGGTCGGCTTCCGGCCCTTTTTCTAATTTTGGCACAGGTCAGCACAGGGATTCGGCACGCGAGATCGGTTGCGGCACATTCCTGCCGACGATCAGGCCCGATCACACGGTTTCGACCTGACACTGCCCAGAGGCCATGTTACACCCCCGGCAACAGACGAAGTAATCGCAAAGGACCGATATGCGTGATCTGCTCAAAAGCCTGACCTGCGCCCTTGCTCTGGGGCTGGTTGCGGCCCCGGTTGTCGCTCAGGACACCACTGCCCCCGCGGCTGAACCGGCCACCACCACCACTGAGGCCACGGCGCCTGCCGCCCCGACCGAAGGCACGACGCCGGTCGATCCGACGATTTCGATGGGCACTCCTGTCGCCGAAGAAAGCAATATCGGACAGCCCTATACCCGCGATACGTTCGGGGATTGGACGCTGAACTGTGTGCACGCGCCGGAAGGTCAGAAAGACCCCTGCGCGATGTTCCAAAAGCTGTTCGACGACAAGGGCAACCCGGTCGCCGAGGTGACGATTTTCTATCTGATCAGCGAAAAAGGCGAACTGGCCGCGGCCACCTTTGCCACGCCGCTGGACACGCTGCTGTCGCAACAGCTGCGGCTGGTGGTGGATGAAAACGCTGAACAGCGCTATCCGTTCACCTTCTGCAACAAGTCCGGCTGCTATTCCCGCGTCGGGTTTAACGCCGACCAGATCAGCTCCTTCAAACGCGGCAGCAAGGGCACGGTCACGATCGTGCCGCTGGCGGCGCCGGACACGATGGTGGGGCTGAACATGTCGCTGAAGGGCTTTACCGCCGCCTTTGACGCGCTGGTTGCCGACGCCCGCAGCTGATCCAAAATCACCGAAAAGAAAAACCGCCGCGCGATCCCCTCGCGCGGCGGTTTTGTTTTTACGGATAAGACCCGGCCTTAAACCTTGCGCAGCGCCAGCACCGCGTTCAGCCCGCCAAAGGCAAAGGCGTTCGACAGCACCACATCGACATTGGCTTGCCGCGCCTCGTTCGGGACCACGTCCAGCGAACATTCGGGATCGTATTCTTCATACCCGATGGTCGGCGCAATCACCCCGTCACGCAGCGCCATCACGCAGGCCAGCAATTCGACCGCGCCGGTGCCGCCGATCAGGTGGCCATGCATCGACTTGGTGGACGAGATCATCAGCTTGTCGGCATGTGCGCCGAACGCATCGGCCACCGCCGCGCATTCGGTCTTGTCATTGGCCGCCGTGCCGGTGCCATGAGCGTTGATATAGCCGACCTCTTCGGGGTTGATCCGCGCGTCGCGCAATGCCCCCGAGATCGCCCGGGCCGCGCCCTGCTTGCTGGGCATCACGATGTCCGACGCGTCCGAGGTCATGGCAAAGCCGATCACCTCGGCCAGAATATCGGCGCCGCGCGCCTTGGCGTGCTCGTATTCCTCGAACACGAAGACCGCCGCGCCTTCGCCCTGAACCATGCCGTTGCGGTTGGCGCTGAACGGGCGGCAAGCGTCCTTGGACATGACCCGCAGACCTTCCCACGCTTTCACCCCGCCAAAGCACAGCATCGATTCCGATCCGCCGGTGACCATGGCCGGGGCCATGCCGCTGCGGATGAACTGGAATGCCTGCCCCATCGCGTGGTTTGACGACGCACAGGCCGTGGCCACGGTAAAGCTGGGGCCTTTGAGATTGTATTCCATCGAGACATGGCTACAGGCGGCATTGTTCATCAGCTTGGGCACGACGAACGGGTGGACCCGGTTCTTGCCCTCTTCGTAAACGACGCGGTAATTTTCGTCCTGCGTGGTCAACCCGCCGCCCGAGGTGCCCAGAACCACGCCCGACCGCGCGGCCAGCTCGCCCGAGAACGTCAGACCCGATTGCGCCATCGCTTGTTTCGCGGCCAGCAGGGTGAACTGCGTGAACCGGTCATACAGCGCGATTTGCTGGCGGTTGAAATGATCTTCGGGCACATAATCGCGAACCTGCCCGCCGATCTTGATCGACAGACGCTCGACGTCGCGGATTTTCAGTTCGCCAATCCCGCAGCGCCCCTCGGCCATGGCCGCCCAGGTCTGAGGCACATCATGGCCAAGCGCGTTGATCGTGCCTGCCCCGGTGATGACGACGCGCTTCATGCGGCTTGTTCGGCCACCAGCCCCTCGACTGCCTTGATGATCGCGGCCACCGACGAGATGTCGAAATCGCTTTCCGAGGGTTCATTGGCGTTGAACGGCACCTGAATGTCGAACGCCTCTTCGATTGCGAAAATGCATTCGACCAGGCCAAGGCTGTCGATCCCCAGATCGTCCAGCGTGCTTTCGGGCGTGACATCCGACACATCCATAACGGCCTGTTCGGCGATAATGCGGATCACGGTGTCTTTTACGGTCTCAGACATGGCTCATCCCTATCTCTGCCTTTGCCGGTGCTTTAGTCATTCTGCATCAGCTTTGAAACAGCTTTTTGCAACTCGGCCACTTGCGCCATCAACCGTGGCAAACGGCGCACGGCCTTATAGCTTTCTACATGGGTGTCCATTTTCACCCCGGGATAGCCCATCATGGCCCGGCCCGCAGGCACGTTCGACAGGATCTTGGTGCCGCCCCCGGCCACGACATCGTCGCCGATGGTGATATTATCGACGACCCCGACCTGACCGCCAAGAACCACGCGATTACCTAGGGTTGTAGAGCCTGCGATCCCGACGCCGGCGGCAAACAGGCAGTGATCGCCGATCACCACGTTATGCGCGACATGGACCTGATTATCCAGTTTACAGCCATTGCCGATGCGGGTGTCGCGGATCGTGCCTTTGTCGACGGTGGTGCAAGCGCCGATCTCGACATCGTTGCCGATCTGAACCGCGCCAAGCGAATGGATGCGGACCCAGCTTTGTTCTTTGACCTCGACCGCTTTGCCCATGGTTTCACGGGCCGATTCGACGGTGGATTTCTCGGGCGTGACAAAGGACAGACCGTCCGAGCCGATCACCGCGTTCGGTTGCGCGACAAGGCGGTCGCCGATGCGCACGCGCGAGCCGATGCGGACACCGGGCATCAACAGCGCGTCGTCACCGATATGCGCGTCTTCGGCGATCGAGGAATGCGAACCGATCCGCGCCCGAGCACCGATCCGCGCCCGCGCACCGATCACCACGAACGGACCGATCGCGGCACCGACGCCGATCAGAGCACTGGAATCGACGATTGCAGTCGGGTGAATGCCAGCGGCGATTTCCGGGCCGGGGTCCATCAGCGCCGTCAACCCGGACAGGGCGTAACGGGCGCGCGGCACGAACAATGCGGCGTCCAGCCCCATGCTCTGCCAGTCAGCACCTTCCCACAACACCGCCGCGCGGGCCTGACCCTGGGACAGGCCCTCGGCATATTGCGGCGACATCGCCAGTGCCAGATCGTCCGGTCCGGCCAGAGATGGTTCGGACACGCCCTGAATCATCAGGCTGGTGTCACCTTCGGCGCGCGCAGACAGCGCCTCGGCGATCTGCTGGATTGAATAGCCCATCTGCCCCCCATGCGGTTTTGCACATCCCGACGCCCAGACCGCCGGATGCTGTTACCGCGCAGGTTTAGCCCTGAACGGACCGCAGCGCCACCCCGGCCTTGGCCAGCGCATCGAAAATCAGTGCGTCACGACCGTAAACGTCACGGCGGAACTGGATCCGGCCTTTGGCATCGGTCAGCGCGGTGCGATAGATGATATGCACCGGCACATGTTGCTTCAGGTCGACCTGCGTTTCCTTGCCGGTGGCCAGCACCGATTTGAAATAGCCAACCGGATCGCTTTCCTGTTTCGACAACAGCGCATAGGCGAAATCGAACGGGTCATTCAGACGAACGCAGCCATGCGAGAACGCCCGGCTTTCGCGGCCAAACAGCGACTTGGCCGGCGTGTCATGCAGATAGATGTTATAACGGTTCGGGAACATGAACTTGACCAGCCCCAGCGCGTTGGAATTGCTGGGCGGCTGTTTCATGTCAAAGGGGAAATTCGCCGGGGTGAACTGGTTGAAATCCACCTCTTCACGGTTGACCGCGCGACCGCTGGCGTCGGTAATCCGAAGATGCCCGGCCGCGTTCGGGTTTTCCTTGAGCATCGGCAGATATTCTTTGGTCGCGATCGAGCGCGGCACGTTCCACGTCGGGTTCAGGATCATATGCTCCATGAAATCCGAGAATTCCGGCGTGCGGCGGTCCTTGCTGTTCGCCCCCACGACCGAGCGCGTCTGGAACACCACCCGGCCATTTTCGATGATCTTGGCGTGGAAATCGGTGATGTTGACGATGATATGGCGCTTGCCGCGGTCCGGTGTCATCCAGCGCTCGCGCTCCATCGCGACGATGATCTGTTGCAGGCGCACGGTGACCGGCAGGTTGATCTCGGTCAGGGTTGCCGCCCCGGCCACGCCATCGGACTCTAGCCCGTGGTCGATCTGGAACGCCTGCACGGCCTTCTGGATATCAGCGGTATAGGTCTGATCGGGGATGCGTTTCAGATAGCCCATGGCGATCAGCCGATTGCGCAGCGCCACGACCGGCGCGCCGCTGTCACCCGGCTCGATCTTTTTGCCGGGCACTTCGGCGCCCCAGCCGCCCTGCCCCAGCACCCGCTCAAGCCGCAGCTTTTCCGCCAGCAACGCGTTATATTCGGTGCTGGTCGGCAACAGCGCCTTGAGATAGGCGCGCGGCGAGCTTTGAGCGAAGGCTTCAATCTGGGCCAATCGGTTGCGGCGCGCTGGCACGCGTTTGATATCTTCGATGATCTGGCCCGGCGTCAGAATGCCAGTCTGGATATCCTGCGCATAGGCAAGGAACATGCGGCTGGCCTCAACCTCGACCCGGCCACGATCGCGCGGGCTGCGGGCCGACTGGAACATCGCCTCAAGTTCGTCCGCGTCATAGCGCGACACCGGCAGGCCATGGGTTCCGGCGCCTTCAAGCGCCCGCAGGAATTCGCGACGGCGGGTCGAATCCTTGCTGCCGGTCCAGAGCGGTTCGTAATTGCGTTCACGATAGAACTGCGACAACGCCGCATCCCGGGCGGCGGATTCCGCCACCGACTGTTTGAACGCTGTCACCTGCGCCCCGGCAGGCAGAGCGCCCGACAGAATCAAACCAAATACCGTCACCACGACCAGCCAAAGCGGGGACAGAGCGGGGCGTTTACCGGTCAGAACCATCGTCAAAATCCTCAAACTCGCGCATTTACCGTTTAATATTAGTATATTTTGGCCGGAAACCCAAAGTGTCCACTCACATTTACGCAATGTGACGCCGGGATGGCGCAGGGTGTCACTTCGCAGCCGCAGTAGAACGGGAAACCCACAGTTTCCTAAAATTTGGGCAAAATATCGCCTATTCCCCTTGAACATCGTCCTGATGCCACAGCTTGGGCTTGGCCGACGATTCGAATTATGGCATAGAACCCATGCATCTGGGGATGACAACGTGAGAATGCCGCGAAAAAGCGGTCTCATAACGATGGGGCAGGCGCAGAAATGACCTTGAAAACCGGTTTTACACGGCGTGGATTGCTTGGTGCATTCGCCGCCACGGCAGTTGTTGCGGCTCCGACCTATTCCAATGCTTTCGGATTGCTACGCGGCGCTGGCGATATTCGCCGCATTTCCATGTATTCGGGCCGCACCGGCGAAAGCATCGACATGATTTATTGGGTCGAAGGCGAATACATCAAAGAAGCTGCCAAGGAAATCAACTACTTCATGCGCGACTGGCGCCAGGATGCGGCGACCAATATGGACCTGCGGACGATCGACATCGCCGCCGCCAGCCATCGCCTGATGGACACGGACGAGCCTTATATGCTGCTGTCCGGCTATCGCACCCCCGAGACCAACGCCATGCTGCGGTCGCGCTCGAGCAAGGTCGCGAAGAATTCGCTGCACATGGAAGGCAAGGCCAACGACCTGCGGCTGAAGTCGCGTTCGGTCAACCAGATCTTCAAGGCCGCCTCGGCCTGTGGGGCGGGTGGTGTCGGGAAATACTCGCGCTCGGACTTTGTGCACATGGATTGCGGCGCGGTGCGTCACTGGGGCAGCTAAGCCCCCTTACCCTTGCTGAATTTTCAGGCGCCGGTCCATTTGGGTCGGCGTTTCGCGTTTGGTCGGTCGGGCATGGACTTTCTGGCCTCCGGCGGGGATATTTCCGCGAAGAAGAAGCAAAAGGCCGGGCATGAAAATCGCGACATTCAATATCAACGGCATCAAGGCCCGCGCGGCGGCGCTGCCAGAGTGGCTGGACGAGGCGCAGCCCGACGTAGTGCTGTTGCAGGAAATCAAATCCATCGACGAGAATTTCCCGCGCGAGCTGTTCGAAGAGCGCGGCTATAACGTCGAAACCCACGGGCAGAAATCGTTCAACGGCGTGGCGATCCTGTCGAAACTGCCGCTGGAGGATGTCAGCCGTGGCCTGCCCGGCGATGACGAGGACGAACAGGCGCGCTGGATCGAGGCCACCGTGGTTGGCCGTCAGGCGATCCGGATTTGCGGGCTGTATCTGCCGAATGGCAACCCGGCGCCGGGGCCGAAATTCGACTATAAGCTGGCGTGGATGGAACGCCTGCAAGCGCGGGCGCAGGAATTGCTGACGGCCGAGGAACCGGCGCTGATGGCCGGGGATTACAACATCATCCCGCAGGACGAGGACGCCGCCCGTCCCGAAGTCTGGCGTGACGATGCGCTGGCGCGCCCCGAAAGCCGCGCCGCCTTTCGCCGCATTCTGAATCTGGGATTCACCGAGGCATTTCGCGCCCGGAATGCCGCGCCGGGGCAGTATTCGTTCTGGGATTATCAGGCCGGCGCGTGGAACCGGAATGACGGCATTCGCATCGACCATTTCCTGCTGAGTCCACAAGCGGCGGATCTGTTGCTGGACTGTCAGATCGACAAGGACATTCGCGGGCGGGAAAAACCGTCGGACCATGTGCCGGTCTGGGTGGAGTTGGACCTGTGAGCGACGATCTGATCCACAACCCCAAGGGCGGGATGCCGCGGCTGTTGGAAATCATGCGGCGTTTGCGCGATCCCGAAACCGGCTGTCCGTGGGATATCGTACAGAGCTTTGCCACCATCGCCCCCTACACGATCGAAGAGGCCTATGAGGTCGCCGATGCGATCGAGCGTCAGGCCTGGGACGAATTGAAGGGGGAATTGGGCGATCTTCTGTTCCAGTCAGTGTTTCACGCCCAGATGGCTGACGAGGCCGGGCTGTTCAGCTTTGACGAGGTCGCTGACACCATGTCGGACAAGATGGTCGCCCGGCATCCGCATGTGTTTGGCGATGAAAGCCGCGATAAATCGGCCGAGCAGCAGACCCGCGATTGGGAGGCGATCAAGGCCGCCGAGCGTGCTGGCAAGGCGCAGCAGGGCACGCTGGATGGGGTGGCTGTCGGGCTGCCGGCACTGCTGAGGGCGGTCAAGTTGCAGAAACGCGCGGCGCGGGTCGGGTTCGATTGGCCCCATGCCGGGCATGTCATCGACAAGATCGTCGAAGAGGCGCAGGAATTGCGCGAGGCCACCGATCCCGAGCATCAGAAAGAGGAATTCGGAGATCTTTTGTTCGTGATGGCCAATCTGGCGCGGCATCTGCACATCGACCCGGAAGAGGCCTTGCGCGCCGCCAATGCGAAATTCATCCGTCGTTTCGAAGGGATAGAGGCCCGTCTGGCCGCCATCGGCAAGCGCCCCGAGGACAGTGATCTGGCCGAAATGGATGCGCTTTGGGATGCGGTCAAAGTCGATGAACGGGCAGGAAAGTAGCGGCGCGAAATAGCTGATTAAAAAATTCAGGTATTGACCCGACAAAAACACTCGGGTTAAACGCAGCCAAGCGACAGAACAGGAGTTACCCATGTCTCGCCTTTCCAATACCGTGTTTGCCGTGGCTGCGCTGGCGACCGCCCTGCCCGCGATGGCCGATGTGAACATCTATTCCTATCGTCAGCCTGAATTGATCCAGCCGCTGCTGGACGCTTTCACCACCGAGACCGGGATCGAAACCAATGTGTCGTTCATCGACAAGGGTCTGGTCGAGCGTCTGCAAGCCGAGGGCGCGCGGTCGCCCGCCGATCTTATCCTGACTGTCGATATTGCCCGTCTGGCCGAAGCGGTGAACGGTGGCGTGACCCAGCCGGTGAACAGCGAGATCCTGACCGCGAATATCCCGGTCGAGTTCCGCGACCCCGGCAATCAGTGGTTCGGCATCACCAGCCGCGCCCGCATCGTTTATGCCGCCAAGGATCGGGTCGATCCGTCGGACGTGACCACCTACGAGGATCTGACCGATCCGAAATGGCAAGGCCGGATCTGCACCCGCTCGGGCGCGCATAGCTATACGCTGGCGCTGGTCGCGGCGATGATCGCGCACCACGGCGAGGACTATACC
>NZ_JBFHDW010000091.1:0-8889 GCF_041584535.1 Actibacterium sp.
GACAGCATCTGATGCAGCGCATGGCCGAATTCGTGAAACAGCGTGCGCGCGTCGTCATAGCTTAGCAGCGCGGGTTCACCCGCTGCGGGCTTGGCGAAATTGCAGACATTGTGCACGATCGGCGTCACCTCGCCACCCAGACGGCTTTGCGACCGGCTGGCCGAACACCACGCCCCCGACCGTTTCGAGCCGCGCGCGAAATAATCGCCGATGAACACCGCCAGATGCCGCCCGCCGCGCTTGACCTCCCACGCCCGCACATCCGGGTGATACAGCCGCGCGTCCAGCGGCGAAAACTCCAGCCCGAACAGGCGGGTGGCACAGGTAAAGGCCGCCTCGATCATCCGGTCCAGTTGCAGATAGGGCTTCAGCTCGGCCTCATCCAGATCGTGTTCGGCCTTGCGACGCTTCTCGGAATAGTAATGCCAATCCCAAGGCTCAAGCCGACCGTTGATCCCGTCGGCATGCATCATATCCTCAAGCACCTGCGCGTCCGCCCCGGCCGCCGCCTTGGCCGGCTGCCAGACCGCCATCAACAATTCGCGCACCCGCGCCGGGGTCTTGGCCATCTCGGTTTCCAGCTTGTAGCTGGCGAAATCCCGATAGCCCAACAGCGCCGCCCGCTCGTGTCGCAGCGCCAGAATCTCGGCCGCGATCACGCGGTTGTCGGTCTCGCCGCCATTTGCACCGCGCGCCGTCCACGCCTGATAAGCCTTTTCCCGCAATTCGCGGCGCGGTGAGAATTGCAGGAATGGAACAATCAACGACCGCGACAGGGTCACAACCGGCCCGTTCACATCCTTTTCCGAACCTGCCGCCTGCGCCGTCGCAATAACGAAATCCGGCAGGCCGTCCAGATCGTCCTCGGCCAGTTCCATGAACCACGCGCGTTCATCCGCCAGCAGGTTCTGCGTGAACTCGGTACCAAGCACCGCCAGCCGCGCCTTGACCTCGGTCAGCCGCGCCCGGTCGTCGCCCTTCAACTGCGCGCCGGCCCGAACGAACCCGCGACGGGTCAGCATCAGCACCCGCTCTTGCTCTTCGGACAGGTCCAGCGACCCGCGCATCCGCCACAGCGCATCCACCCGCCCGAACAGCGCCTCGTTCATCGAAATCTCGGACGAATAGGCCGACAATTCCGGCACAAACTGCCGCATCAACGCCTCGCGCTCGGGGTTACTGTCGGCGCCCGAGACGGTGTAAAATACCCCCAGCATCCGATCCAGCCGCTTGCCCGCCAGTTCCAGTGCCTCGATGGTATTCGCGAAACTCGGCGGCGCCGAACAGCCCGCGATCGCCGCGATATCGGCCCGCGCCTCGGCCAAAGCAGCCTTGAATGCGGGGGCGAAATCTTCGTCTCTGATGTCGGAAAACGGCGGCAGGTTGAACGGCGTGGACCAATCGGTCAACAGCGGGTTTGTCATGGATGGAAACTCCTTTGAGCCAAGCTAGGCATTGCCCTGTCAAACGTCCAGAGCCGCGCTTTTTCTTGGTTTAAATACTCCCGCCGGAGGCGGTTCCACAGACCGGGCAATCGTCCCATTTGCGGATCAAAATCTGTCGGTTCTCGCCATACAGCGCGTCATAAATTTGCAGCCGCCCACGCAGGCCGGTGCCCGCGCCGGTGATCTCTTTGATCGCCTCGACCGCCATCATCGACCCGACCACCCCCGGCAGGGCGCCCATCACCCCTGCCTCGGCACAGGTCGGGGCCAGACCGGGGGCCGGGGCCTTGGGAAAAACGCATTCATAGCAGGGCGCGCCGCTGGGGGGATGATAAAGGCTGATCTGCCCCTCCCACTGCGAAATCGCCGCCGAAATCAATGGCTTGCCAGCTGCCACTGCCATGCGGTTGACCATGTAGCGGGTTTCGAAATTGTCGGTGCCGTCCATAATCAGATCATAGTCGGCGAACAGTTCGGCCGCGTCCGCCTCGACCAGCCGCCGCTGATAGGGCTTGACCGTGACGAACGGGTTCAGCGCGCGGATTGCTTCCTCGGCCGAGAACACCTTGGGCAGGCCCATCCGCGCATCGGTGTGGATCACCTGCCGCTGCAGGTTCGAGGCATCAACCACGTCGTCGTCAATCACCCCGATCGTGCCAACCCCGGCCGCCGCCAGATACAACAGCACGGGCGAGCCCAGCCCCCCGGCCCCGATCACCAGAACACGCGCCTGTTTCAGCGCCTTCTGACCCGGCCCGCCGACCTCGCGCAGCACGATGTGGCGGGCATAGCGGTCCAGTTCGGCATCTGAAAACAATCCAACCGGGGCCGTCGTGACAGCGGGCCGAACCCGCGCCCGCAGTTTGCCCAGCAAGACCCGGTAACCGGCGACAATCGCCACAAGAACCCCAACGCCCAGCCATATTTCCTTGGATCCACCGGTGGCAGCCCGCAAGGCATGCCCCTCGGGGAAAACGATCTGCACAATCAGAACCGCCACATACAGCAGCCCCAGCATCAGCAGCCGCGCCCGCAGCGGCACCCCGGCAAGACGCCCGATACCCCACAACGCCGCCGCCAGTCCCAGAACCAAAACCATCAGTCGCGCCCGGTCGAGCCGAACCCGCCAGCCCCGCGCGCGGTCTCGCCCAAGGCGCCGGCCACGGCGAACCGCGCCTGAACCACTGGCGCGACAATCGCCTGCGCAATGCGGTCGCCGTGGGAAATCACAAAGGGCTCGGTGCCCAGATTGATCAGCAACACCCCCAAAGGCCCGCGATAATCGCTGTCGATCGTGCCCGGCGTATTCGGCAGGCTGATCCCGTGTTTCAGCGCCAAACCCGACCGCGGCCGGATCTGCATCTCAAACCCTTGCGGAATTTCCACCCGCAAACCGGTCGGAATGATCCGCCGCTCCATCGGGGCCAAGGTCAGCCCCGCCGCCCGATCCTCGGGCATCAGGTTGGCGCGCAGATCGGCGCCCGCTGCGCCCTCGGTCTCATAGCTGGGCAGCGGCAGATCGGCATCGGCCCACGCCTCGCGCAGCACGGCAATTAACGGGGTCATGACAGCACCTCGGCGATTTTCGCCGCCAGACGCGCCGCGACCTGATCCTTGCTCATCCGCGGCCATTCCTCGGCTCCTTCGCCGGAAATCACCGTCACAGCGTTCTCGGCCCCGCCCATGATCCCGGTCGCGGGCGAGACGTCATTCGCCACGATCCAGTCACAGCCCTTGCGCAGCCGCTTGGCCGAGGCATGGGCGATCACGTCATCGGTTTCGGCGGCAAAGCCCACCACCAAGGCGGGCCGCCCGTCAGACATCTGGCTTACCGTCGCCAGAATGTCGGGGTTCTCGGCAAATTCCAGCGCCGGAGCCTTGCCCGACCCATCCTTTTTCATCTTGCTCATCGCCGAATTGGCCACCCGCCAATCGGCCACCGCCGCCGCGAAAACCGCCGCGTCAGCAGGCAAGGCGGCCTCGACCGCGTCCAGCATCTGCCGCGCGGTCTCGATCTGAACCACATGCACCCCTTGCGGCGGCGCCACATCGGCAGGCCCGGTAACAAAGGTCACATCCGCGCCCAGCGCCGCCAAGGCCCGCGCAATCGCAGTGCCCTGCGCCCCGGACGAGCGGTTGGCGATATAGCGCACCGGGTCGATCGGCTCATGCGTCGGCCCCGAGGTCACGACAATATGCCGCCCCGCCAAAGGCCCGGCCACCAACGCGGCTTCGACCGCCGCGACAATCTCGGGCACTTCCGACATCCGCCCCGGTCCAAATTCGCCGCACGCCATCGCGCCCTCGTTCGGCCCGACGAACAACACGCCATCGCCGCGCAGGGTCGCCACGTTGCGCTGATTGGCCGGATGCTCCCACATCCGCACATTCATCGCCGGCGCCACCAGAACGCGCTTGTCCGTCGCCATCAACAGGGTCGAGGCCAGATCATTCGCCAACCCGTTCGCCATCTTGCCCAAAAGGTCCGCCGTCGCTGGCGCAACCACCACCAGATCCGCCGCGCGGCTCAGCTCGATATGGCCCATCTCGGCCTCATCGGTCAGATCAAAGAGGTCGCGGTAAACCTTCTGCGCCGCCAGCGCCGAGGCCGAAAGCGGAGTCACGAATTCCTCGGCCGCGCGGGTCAGAACCGGCACAACCTCGGCCCCGCGATCACGCAACCGCCGGATCAGATCCAACGCCTTATAGGCCGCGATCCCGCCACCGATAATCAACAACACCCGTTTGCCAGACAGCATAGCCACCTCTCGCCGCATCCTGCCCCATTCCTAGGCCGACCGGCGCAGGCACACAAGCATCTGCTTTTTCTTGGAATAAATACTCGCGCCGCAGGCCAGCGGCGGCGCCAGCCGCCGCAAACCGCGCTTAGCCCAGAAAATGCCGCACCTCGCGGCTTTGCGCGGTCAGGCTTTTGCGCATCTTGGCAAAGGCTGCGGCCTCGACTTGGCGCACCCGCTCTTTCGACAGGCCCAGTTCCTCGCCCAGACTTTCCAGCGTGCGCGGCACATCGCGCAGCTTGCGTTCAGTGACAATGAACTGTTCGCGCGGGGTCAGCGCGGCCATCGCCTGACACAGCCAGTCGCGCAGCGCGTTGGCATCGTGGCGCTGTTCGACGACCTCGGCGGCTTGGGCGGCGTCGTCCTCCAGAACCTCGATCCATTCGCGGCCCTCGTCCTCGCCGCCTTGCAGCGCGTTCAGCGAATAATCGGCGCCGGACAAGCGGCCTTCCATGGTTTCGACATCGGCCAATGAGACCCCGACCTCGGCCGCGATCCGTTGCCGCAATTGATAGCGATCCAGCTCTTCGCCCTGCTGCCCGGCCTCGCGCTCGATCTGCGCCCGCACTCGCTTCATATTGAAAAATAATGACTTTTGTGCCGAGGTGCTGCCAGTCCGCACCAAAGACCAGTTGCGCATCACATAGTCCTGAATGCTGGCCTTGATCCACCAGACTGCATAGGTCGAAAATCGCACCCCGCGATCCGGGTCGAACTTGTCGGCGGCTTTCATCAGCCCCAGACTGGCCTCTTGCACCAGATCGTTCATCGGCGCGCCATAGCGCCGGAACCTGGCTGCCATCGACACCGCCAGCCGCATATAGGCGGTGATCAGACGGTGCAGCGCCTGCTCGTCGCGCTGATCGCGCCACGCATAGGCCAATTGCAATTCGGTTTCAGCGTCCAGCATCTCGGCGCGCATCGCCCGCCGGGTAAAGTTCGCTTGTTCAAATCCATCAAATGCCATGATCAGCCCTCTTGGGTTCTCCGCCCCCTGCCTGTGCCGCATGCAGGGTCATAAAGGGTTACGGATGACGGGCAGGATCGGATCACCAATTCTTTGTGAGGCAGAGGAACGGCTGATTTTCTTGGGCTTCGGTTGGCCGACAGGAGATTCACAGAAAATGTTGAAATATTCTCGCTCTGAGCACTGAAATACCGCATCAGAGAAAATTGAGTTTGAACTCTTTTTGGGAAATTTATGGTCAACTCTTGAACTAGGATTCAGCCCCTAAAATATTCGATTCCTGCTACTAAAACCTCGTCAACTTTCCGATTTCGGCATGAATTCAGCCCTGAAAATCGCCCGTCGTTTACCATTCGTAAACCATCCTGCCTTACCCCGTTAAGAAACCCTGATCCGGAGGCAGAATGGTTTCGCGGGCCTACACCGTGGCGTTCGAGGGCGTTCAGGCCCGGATGGTTGAGGTGCAATGCGCCGTCACCGCGGGCTTGCCGTCGTTCTCGATTGTCGGCCTGCCGGACAAGGCCGTCAGCGAAGCCCGCGACCGGGTGCGCGCCGCCCTGTCTGCAATGGCGCTGGCGCTGCCGTCCAAACGGATCACCATCAACCTTTCCCCCGCCGACCTGCCGAAAGAGGGCTCGCATTTCGATCTGCCAATCGCGCTGGCGCTTTTGTCGGCGCTGGACGTGATCCCGCGGGATCAGGTCGAACACACCGTCGCCTTGGGCGAGATGTCGCTGGACGGCACGCTGGTCGCGGTGATCGGCGCCCTGCCCGCCGCGATGGCCGCCGCCGAGGCCGGGCGCAGCCTGCTATGCCCGCGCGCCTGCGGGGCCGAGGCGGCGTGGGTCGGTGGCACTCAGGTTCTGGCGGCGGGATCACTGGGCGACGTGATCCAGCATTATTCGGGGCAAAAACCGATTGCGCCCTCGGACCCGGGCGAGGTTCGAACCGGCGATCAGGCCCGCGATCTGCGTGACGTGAAAGGGCAGGAACGGGCCAAGCGGGCGCTGGAAATCGCCGCCGCCGGGCGTCACCACATGCTGATGGTCGGGCCGCCCGGTGCCGGGAAATCCATGCTGGCGGCGCGCCTGCCCGGCATCCTGCCGCCACTGACCCCGGCCGAGGCGCTGGAAACCTCGATGATCCATTCGCTGGCCGGGTTGCTGAGCGACGGCGGCATTTCCCGCACCCGCCCTTTTCGTGAACCACATCACACCGCCTCGATGGCGGCAATCGTCGGCGGCGGGCGCGGCGCGAAACCGGGGGAAATCAGCCTTGCCCATAACGGCGTGCTGTTCATGGACGAATTCCCCGAATTCCCGCGCGCGGTGCTGGAAACCCTGCGCCAGCCGATCGAGACCGGCGAAATCGTCGTCGCCCGCGCCAATGCGCATATGCGTTATCCCTGCCGGTTTCTGCTGATGGCGGCGGCGAACCCGTGTCGCTGCGGCCACCTCGCCCAGCCCGAACGCGCCTGCAACCGCGCGCCTGCCTGTGGCGACGACTATCTGGGTCGGATCTCCGGGCCTTTGATGGATCGCTTCGATCTGCGGGTCGAAGTGCCGCCCGTGGCCTTTGCCGATCTGGACCTGCCGGACAGCGGCGACGATTCGGCCACGGTGGCCCAGCGCGTCGCCAGCGCCCGCAGCCTTCAGGCCACCCGGTTCCAGGATCACGCCACCGCCCGCAGCAACGCCGATGCCGAAGGCCGCCTGCTGGAAGAAATCGCCACCCCGGATTCAGACGGGCGCGAACTGTTGACCCGCGTCGCCGAACGCTTTGGCCTGTCCGCGCGCGGCTATCACCGCGTTCTGCGGGTGGCGCGGTCGATCGCTGATCTGGATGGCTCGGACCACGTGCGCAAACCGCATGTGGCCGAGGCGGTCAGCTTTCGTCTGGCGCGGGGTGGGTAATGTCGACACGCACCCGGATCTGTGCGGCCAAACGCTCAAGACTGCGCTGTCCTTCGGGCAGGATGTTGTGGAACATCGGCCAGACATGCGGCAGGCCGTGCTCGATCTGACTGCGCACCTCGACCCCCTGTTCTTTCAGCCGGGCAGCCATGTTGCGCGTGTCGTCCAACAGGATTTCATGCGTGCTGGCCCACAGGTAAACCGGCCCAGCGCCACGGAAATTCCCGTAAAGCGGCGCGATCCGCGGATCGCGCGGATCGCCGCCGTTCAGATATTCCTGCGCCAGCGTATGCATCTTTTCGGGCGGCAACATCACCTCGCGGTCATAGTTCGACCGATGCGAGGCGCCGTTCATCGTCAGGTCAGTCAGCGGCGAGAAGGCAAAGCTCATCAACGGCTGCGGCAACCCCTCGCGACAGATCGCGGCCAGAACTGCCAGCGCCAAACCGCCACCGGCGCTGTCGCCGCCCAGAATGATCTGATCGCCGCGATACCCGGCCTCAAGCAGGGCCTTGTAGCTGGCCAACCCGTCATCGAACGCCGCCGGGAACAGATGCTCAGGCGCCATGCGATAGTCAGGCAAACAGGCGGGAACGCCCGACATCTGCGACACCGTCGCCAACATGGCGCGATGGGTCCGCGACGAACCCATGACATAGCCGCCGCCGTGGAAATACAGGATCACCGAATCGCGGTTCGCCGTCGGGCCATGCGCCCATAAAACCGGGACATCACCCAACATCCCGCGCCGGAATTCCGATCCGCGCGGGGGGCGAAACCACACCCGCGCCTTCATCTCGAAACTGCGCCGCATTTCGGCGGGGTCCGAAACCCGCGCCAGATGCCGCCGTTCGAACAGACGCAGCGTGCGGTTCAGGATGCGGCGGCGGATGCTCATTTCGCGCGCTTGGCCTCGATCACTTGCCAGATCTTCTCGGCGACATTGGTGCCGTCGAACCGCTCAAGCTCTTGAATGCCGGTGGGCGAGGTGACGTTGATCTCGGTCAGGTAGTCGCCGATCACGTCGATGCCGACGAAAATCTGGCCGTGTTCACGCAGAACCGGGCCAATTTGGTCACAGATTTCGCGATCGCGGGCGGTCAGCTCGACCTTTTCAGGGCGCCCCCCGACATGCATGTTCGACCGGGTCTCACCCGGCTGCGGCACCCGGTTGATCGCGCCAACGGGTTCGCCATTGACCAGAATCACCCGCTTGTCGCCTTTCGAAACCGCCGGCAGGAACTTCTGCACGATCAAAGGCTCGCGGTTCATCCCGGCAAACAATTCGTGCAGCGACGACAGGTTTCGATCATTCGGGTCCAGCCGGAACACGCCGGCGCCGCCATTGCCGTAAAGCGGCTTGAGGATCACGTCCCCATGCGCGTGTTTGAAAGTGCGAATCGTCTCAAGGTCGCGGGCGATCATCGTCGGCGGGATCAGGTCGATGAATTGCAGCACCAACAGCTTTTCAGGAAAATTCCGCACCCAGAACGGGTCATTGACCACCAAGGTTCCGGGATGAATTCGCTCAAGCAAATGCGTGGTGGTGATGTAACCCATATCGAACGGCGGGTCCTGACGCAGCCAGACAACGTCATAAGTCCCAAGATCGACATCGGTTTCTTCGCCCAGCGCAAAATGATCGCCCTTGACCCGCCGAACCGTCAACGGCCAGCCCCGCGCCATCACCTTGCCGTCCAGCCAATACAGGCGGTCGGGCGTGTAATAGAACAGCTCATGCCCGCGTGCCTGCGCCTCTTCGGCAA
>NZ_JBFHDW010000092.1:0-8859 GCF_041584535.1 Actibacterium sp.
ACAGCGCGCAGGCGCGGGCCGAAGACCAGCGAGATCAGCAGCGGGAACACCAGCGTCGTCAGCAACAGCGCCCGTTCCCCACCCGCCCAAAACGCGGCCAGCGACAGCGCAGGCAGAAAGGCCAGCCCCTGTGGCGGTGAAAACGCCTGTTCCAGAAGGCCGCGAAGCCGTGCGCGGGTCATGCAAGGTGGCATAGAATGTCCCCAGTCGTCGTCCGGTGTCGGACGGTTCAGGGGCAGGGTAGGCGCAGTCGCCCACCGAGATGTTAACGCAGCAGAGGAATCTCTCCGGTGTTTTCGTCAAATTCTACCGAATTCAGCTCAAGCCCCTGAAAATCAAACAGTTTCGGGTCCAGCATATGCGAGGGACGAATATTCATCAGCGACCGGAACATCACCTGACGGCGGCCGGGGCTGTTCTTTTCCCAGCCATCAAGGATCTGTTTCACCTGTTGGCGTTGCAGCCCGTCTTGCGATCCGCACAGATCGCAGGGGATGATCGGATAGTTCATCGCGGTGGCGAATTTCTCGCAATCGGCCTCGGCGACATGGGCCAGCGGGCGATAGACGAACAGATCGCCCTCTTCGTTCACCAGCTTGGGCGGCATCGTCGCCAGACGCCCGCCGTGGAACAGGTTCATGAAGAAGGTTTCGAGAATATCGTCGCGGTGATGGCCCAGAACCACGGCCGAGCAACCTTCCTCGCGGGCGATGCGATACAGGTTGCCCCGGCGCAGGCGCGAGCACAGCGCGCAGAAGGTGCGCCCTTGCGGCACCTTGTCCATGACCACGCTATAGGTGTCCTGATATTCGATCCGGTGCGGCACGCCCATTTTCTCAAGGAACTCGGGCAGAACCGTCGCGGGAAAGCCGGGCTGGCCCTGATCCAGATTGCAGGCCAACAGATCGACCGGCAGCAAGCCGCGCCATTTCAACTCGTAAAGAACCGCCAGCAGGGTATAGCTGTCCTTGCCGCCCGACAGGCAGACCAGCCAGCGCGCGCCGCGTTCGATCATGCCGTATTGCTCGATCGCCTCGCGGGTATAGCGGACGATGCGCTTGCGCAGCTTCTTGAACTCGGTGGTCGAGGGCGCGCCGTGGAACAGCGGGTGGATATCGTCAAGGTCATCTAACATGGCGTGGCTTTAGTGCAGCGCGCAGAGTCGGGCAAGGGGCTGGAAATTTTCGCCCGGTGCGACCTATGCTGTGACATGCGCAGGATGGAGGCTGACATGACGCTGTCGCAGATTGCTAATATTGCCGACCTGATCACCGCCTTGGTGGTGATGGTCTCGGTGGTGTTCGTCGCGATTGAACTGCGCGAGGGCACCCGGCAGGCCAAGCGTGCCAATACCCAACAGGTGATCGCGGGCATCCGGGCGCTAAAGGATTGGGGCAAAGACCCGGCGCTGGCCGAGGTCATCACCCGCGGGCGGCAGAGTTACGACAGCCTCGACGATGCCGAGAAATTCTGTTTCGCCAATTTCATGGAGGAAAGCCTGACCGCCTATGACAGCTTCCTGCTGCACCGGGATTCGAACCTGTTTCGAAAGGGTGAATCCGAACGGGCAGGGATCGGGGCGTTCCGGCAATTCATGGCGCATCCGGGGGCGATTCAGTGGTGGCAGTCAGCAGGGATGGATACGCGCTGGCCCTCGCATCTGGTCGCGGCGGTCGAGCGGGCGATTGCCGAGAACGGGCCGATCGGCACGCCTCGGTAAATCGGGCCGCCGGATCAGTGCTTGTGCTTGTGCTTATGCGGGTGTTTCGCGTCGCGCTCGGGCACCGGGTCATAGCCCGAGCCGCCCAAGGGGTGACAGCGGCCGATGCGGCGGATGGTCAGCCAGCTTCCCTTGATTGCGCCGTGCTTTTCCAGCGCCTCCAGCGCATAGGCGCTGCAGGTCGGCTGATAGCGGCAGCCATGCCCGACCCAGGGCGAGAACAACAGCCGATAGGCGCGCACCGGCAAAGCGGCGATATGGGCCAGCGGCGTCATTGCGCGCCACCATGGATCTTACGCAGCGCATAGCGCAGGTCGTTTTCCAGATCGGTAAACGGGCGCTGGGCGGTCTCGCCCGAGCGGCCGATCAGCACGTAATCCCAGCCGGGCTGGCCATATTGGCGCAGCACCTGATGCGCCAAGGCGCGCAAGCGTCGCTTGGCCCGGTTGCGGGCCACGGCATTGCCGACTTTTTTCGAGCAGGTATAGCCGATGCGGATCTGACCGGGCGCTTCATCCGCGTCACGCCGATAGGCTTGCAGGATGAACCCTTTCACCGCCTGACGCCGGGCGCGGGCGGCGCGCAGGAAATCGGCGCGTTTTGACAGGGTCGTCAGACATGACAAAACCGCCGGGGGCGCAATTGCGGCGTCCGGCACTGGGCCTGCCACATCTGCCTCCGGCGGTGTCATGTCGAATGCCTTTCGGCAGATATTATGCGCTGAGCGACTTCCGGCCCTTCGCGCGACGTGCGTTCAGGATCTTACGGCCGGCCTTGGTCGCCATACGTGCACGGAAACCGTGGCGGCGGCTGCGAACAAGGTTGCTCGGTTGATAGGTGCGTTTCATCGCGTAGGCTCCGTCAGGTCAAGCCCAAACCCCAAGTGGATTCGAGGGCCGTTAATGTTCGAAGCCCGTCCTTTAGGGGGTCGCAGGGCACAAGTCAATTCGCCCGGTCAGGGTTTTCTGCAACAATTTCCGGGAAATCGTCCGGACGCGGTGGCCTAATGTTACGAACCTGCCGGATTTACCCCCGGATTGGGTCTTCTGGCTTCACCCGCGATCAACCACGCGTGAATGGGCTGTCGCAAATCCCCCGAAGACCGCATCTTGTCAGGACGCTCTAACGCAAGGATGCCCGAATGTCACCGACCGACCCCGCCCAAAGCTCGGCCTTAATCCGGCGCCTGCCATTGATCGTGATTGCCATCGCGGCGGTGATCGGCGCGATCACCCTGCGCGATCACCTGTCGTTTCAGGCGCTGGCCGAGAATCGCGAGGCGCTGATTGCCCTGCGCGATCAGCATTATGCGCTGGCGGTGCTGGGCTTTATGGCGGTTTACGTGGCAATCGTGGCATTTTCCCTGCCCGGGGCCACAATCGCCACCCTAACCGGCGGCTTCCTGTTCGGCGTGTTTCCGGGCGCGTTGTTCAACGTCACGGCGGCGACAATCGGCGCGACCGGCATCTTTCTGGCGGTGCGGCGCGGGCTGGGCGATCGTCTGGTCGCCAAGATGGAGACCAGCACCGGCCGCGCCCATCAACTGCGCGAGTCGATTCGCGAGAATGAATTGTCGGTGCTGTTCCTGATCCGGCTGGTGCCGGCGGTGCCGTTCTTTGTCGCCAATATCCTGCCGGCACTGGTCGGGGTGCGGCTGTGGCGGTTCATCTATACCACCTTTCTGGGAATCATCCCGGGCGGCGTGGTTTATACATGGGTCGGCGCCGGGCTGGGCGAGGTCTTTGCCCGCGACGAGACGCCCAATCTGGGCATTATCTTTGAACCACAGATTCTGGGGCCGATTCTGGGCCTCTGCGCACTGGCGGCGCTGCCGATTGTTCTGAAGGCCATTAAGGGAGCCCGCACATGACCCGGATCAAGACGGATCTTTGCGTGATCGGCGGCGGCTCGGGTGGGCTGTCTCTGGCGGCGGGCGCGGTGCAGATGGGCGCGCGGGTGGTGCTGGTCGAAGGCCACAAGATGGGCGGCGATTGCCTGAACTATGGCTGCGTGCCCTCGAAGGCGCTGATCGCCGCCGGAGCGCGGGCGCAGGCGACGCGCGGCACGGCGTTCGGGGTGACCGGGGCCGAACCTGAGATCGACTATGCCGCCGCCAAGGATCACGTCGCCAAGGTGATCGCCACCATCGCCCCGCATGACAGCCAAGAGCGGTTCGAGGGGCTGGGCGTGCAGGTGATCCGCGACTTTGGCGCGTTCATTTCCCAGACCGAGCTACAGGCTGGCGCGACCGTCATTCAGGCCCGCCGCTTTGTGATCGCCACCGGCTCGTCCCCGCTGGTGCCGCCGATTCCGGGGCTGGATCAGGTGCCTTACCTGACCAACGAGACCCTGTTCGATCTGCGCGACCGGCCCGAGCACCTGATTATCATCGGCGGCGGTCCCATCGGCATTGAAATGGCGCAGGCCCATGCCCGGCTGGGCAGTCGGGTCACGGTGATCGAGGGCGTAAAGGCATTGCACCATGACGATCCCGAACTGGCCGCCGTGGTGCTGGACCGCTTGCGCGCCGAGGGCGTGACGATCCTTGAGGGCGTCATGGCGGCCCGGATCAGCGGGCAGGCGGGGGCGATCTCGGTCGAGACCGCCGACGGGCAGGTGATCGCGGGCTCGCATCTGTTGGTGGCGGCGGGGCGCAGGGTCAATCTGGACCGGCTGAACCTTGACGCGGCCAAGGTCGCGCATACCCGCGCCGGGGTCACGGTCGGCCCCGATTTGCGCAGCAGCAACCGCCGGGTCTATGCCATTGGCGATGCGGCGGGCGGGATGCAGTTCACCCATGTCGCGGGCTATCACGCCGGGGTGGTGATCCGCTCGATCCTGCTGGGCCTGCCGTCAAAGGCGCGCAACAGCCATATTCCGCGCGTCACCTATGCCGATCCCGAACTGGCGCAGGTCGGACTGACCGAACCACAGGCCCGCGCCGAACATGGCGACGCCCTGACGGTGGTCCGCGCCGATTTCATGGGCAATGACCGGGCGATTGCCAGTGGCAAGACCGACGGGCTGATCAAGGTCATGGTGGTCAAAGGCCGCCCGGTTGGTGCCTCGATCGTCGGGGCGGGCGCGGGCGAGCTGATCGGGGTTTGGGCGCTGGCGCTGGCCAATAACCTGAAAATAAGTGCCGTTGCCGGCATGGTTGCGCCCTATCCGACGCTGGGAGAGGTTAACAAGCGCGCAGTGGGTGCCTATTTCTCTCCCAAACTATTTGATAACCCTATGCTAAAGCGGGTCGTGCGGATGGTGCAGATGGTTCTGCCCTGACGGCCTTTAGGTGCAACCATGGCTCTGAACACACTCTCTGGCCGGTTCCTTATGCTGACGATTGCCTTCGTCATGCTGGCCGAAGTGCTGATCTTTGTGCCGTCGATTGCCCGCTTCCGCGAGGATTTCCTGCTGTCGCGGCTTGAGCGGGCGCAGATCGCCTCGCTGGCGCTGCTGGCGGCGCAGGACATGATTGACGACGATCTCGAAGCCGAGCTGCTGAAAAATGCCGGGGTCTATAACGTGGTGCTGCGGCGCGATCAGGCGCGGCAACTGGTGTTGTCCTCGCCCATCCCCAGCCCGGTTGTCGCCAGCTATGACCTGCGCGATGCCCCGGCCCTGATTCTGATGCGCGATGCGCTGGTGGAAATGCTGGATACTGAAGACCGGGTGATCCGGGTGATCGGCGATCCGGTGCAATCGGCCGGGCTGTTGATTGAAATCACCCTGTCGACCGCGCCGCTGCGGGCGGCGATGATCGACTATGGCCTGCGGATTCTGGCGCTGTCGCTGGTGATCTCGATCATCACCGCCTTTCTGCTGTTCCTTGCGGTGCGCAAGCTGCTGGTGCTGCCGATCCGGCATGTGGTGCAGGCGATGCAGGCCTATGCCGACGCCCCCGAGGATGCCCGGCGCATCATCACCCCATCGGCGCGGGTTGCGGAACTGCGCGAGGCCGAGGCGGCCTTGCAGACCATGGAGACCCAGCTGACCGGCGCGCTGAAGCAAAAAGAGCGGCTGGCGCAACTGGGCGGCGCGGTTGCCAAGATCAGCCACGATCTGCGCAACATCCTGACCACGGCGCAATTGTTCGCCGACCGGATGGAGGTCAGCGAAGACCCCGCCGTCAAACGCGCCGCGCCCAAGATCGTCGGCGCCATCAGCCGCGCGGTGAACCTGTGTGAAACCACGCTGGCCTTCGGCAAGGCCGAGGAACCGGCGCCGCGTCTGGACCGGGTGTCGCTGGCGACCATCGTCAACGATGTGGTCGATAGCGAACGTCTGGCGGCCGGGGATCATGACATCAGCTTTTCTGAAGACGTGCCCGCCGGGATGGTGCTGCGGGCCGATGGCGAACAATTGTTCCGCGTGTTGTCGAACCTGATCCGCAACGCGCGGCAGGCGATCGTGGCCAGCGGCAAGACCGGTGAAATCTGCATCGGCGCTGAAGAAACCGACAGCGAATGGCAGATCAGCGTCGTCGATACCGGCCCCGGCCTGCCGCCGAAAGCCAAAGAGCATCTGTTCCAGCCGTTTCAGGGCGGGTTCCGCAAGGGTGGCACCGGTTTGGGGCTGGCGATCTCGGCTGAACTGATCCGGGGTCATGGCGGGCGGCTGGACCTGATCGGCAGCGACGCCGGTGGCACGCGCTTTCTGATCCGTCTGCCGAAAGGGGCGGAATTAATTTCCGGCGCGGCGCAATAATCTGGCCGACCCCCCTTGCCAAGCCCGGCTGGCCCGTCTAAATCACGCCTCCACGCGCTGGTAGCTCAGTTGGATAGAGTACTTGACTACGAATCAAGGGGTCGGGGGTTCGAATCCTCCCCAGCGCGCCACTTCCCCCTTTCCTGACGAACTTCGCACGACGCCAACGCGATTTCAGGCCTGAATCTGGCCCTGATTGCGCGATGTTAGCGTCGTCATAATTGATTATCGCGCCACTGTGTTCTATTCGGGCTGTATTCGCCGCGTCGCCCCGTCCGGGGGGCAAAGACAATGGCGACGAACCGAGGATTGTAGCGCCGCTACTCTAAGTCACCAAAGCTTCCAGGAAGGCTGAAAGGTAAAAGAACATGGCCGATAAAGCACCAGCAGACATTTTGTATACAAAGGTAGACGAAGCGCCCGAGCTTGCCAGCGCCTCGCTGCTGCCGATCATCCGCGCATTTGCAAGCGCAGCAGATGTCAGCGTTGGCACCAAGGATATTTCGCTTGCTGGCCGCATCCTGGCGACCTTTCCCGATTTCCTGACCGAGGAACAGCGTCAGCCCGACGATCTGGCCGAACTGGGTGAACTGGTGAAAACCCCCGACGCTAACGTCATCAAGCTGCCGAACGTCTCGGCCTCGGGTCCGCAGCTGGACGCCGCCATCGCCGAACTGCAATCGCAGGGCTATGCCATTCCCAGCTATCCGGTGAACCCGGCCAACGACGAAGAAAAAGCCATTCAGGCCCGCTATGATGCGATCAAGGGGTCGGCCGTGAACCCCGTCCTGCGCGAAGGTAACTCGGACCGCCGCGCTGCCAAGGCCGTCAAGAACTATGCTCAGAACAACCCGCACCGCATGGGCAAATGGTCGTCCGATTCGAAGACCCATGTGTCGTCGATGTCGGGTAATGATTTCTATGCCAACGAAGTCGCGGCCACGCTGACCGCCGATCAGGCCGGTCCGGCCAAGATCGAATTCGTCGGCAAGGATGGCTCGGTCAAGGTTCTGAAGGACAACTGGAAACTGCTGGACGGCGAAGTCGTCGATGCCACCTTCCTGTCGGCCAAGGCGCTGGACGAATTCCTTGCCGCCGAGATCGAAAAGACCAAGGCAGACGGCATCCTGTTCTCGCTGCACATGAAAGCCACGATGATGAAGGTCTCGGACCCGATCATCTTTGGCCATGCGGTCAAAGCATGGCTGGCTCCGGTGTTCGAGAAATACGGCGCCGACCTGAAAGCCGCCGGTGTGAACCCGAATTCGGGCATGGGCGACGTTCTGGCCAAGATCAAAGCAATGCCGAACGGTGCCGAGATCATGGCCGCCGTCGATGCCGTGACCGCCGAGCGTCCGGCGATCTATATGGTGAACTCGGACAAGGGCATCACCAACCTGCACGTGCCCAGCGACGTCATCATCGACGCTTCGATGCCGGCCCTGATCCGCGCAGGCGGCAAGGGTTGGGGCCCGGATGGCAAGGAAGGCGACACCAACTGTGTGATCCCGGACAACTGCTATTCGACGATCTATGACGAAAGCATCAAGTTCTTCAAAGCCAATGGCGCGCTGAACCCGGCCACCGCCGGCACCGTGCAGAACCTTGGCCTGATGGCGCAGAAAGCCGAAGAATATGGCAGCCACCCGACCACGTTCGAAGCCTCTGCCGATGGCACGATCCGCATCGTTCTGGCCAATGGTCAGACCCTGCACAGCCACGACGTCGAAGCTGGTGACATCTGGCGCGCCTGCACGGCGAAGAAAGCTCCGATCGAGAACTGGATCCAACTGGCCATCGACCGTCAGCGCCTGACTGGCCTGCGCGCGATCTTCTGGCTGGATGCCAACCGTGGCCATGACGCCGAGCTGATCAAATACGTCAAACCGGCGCTGGAAGCTGCTGGCGTGGCCGACAAGTTCCAGATCATGGCCCCCCGCGAAGCCACCCGCGACTCGCTTGAGACCATCACCAAGGGCGAAAACACCATCGCCATCACCGGCAACGTGCTGCGCGACTATCTGACCGACCTGTTCCCGATTCTGGAGCTGGGCACCTCGGCCAAGATGCTGTCGATCGTGAACCTGATGCAGGGCGGCGGCATGTTTGAAACCGGCGCCGGTGGTTCGGCTCCGAAACACGTTCAGCAATTCGTCGAAGAAGGCCACCTGCGCTGGGATTCGATGGGCGAGTTCTGTGCGCTTTCGGAATCGCTGAACTTCCTCGCTGACAGCAAAGGCAACGCCAAGGCCGGTGTTCTGGCCGCAGCCGCCGAAGTGGCGACGCAAGGCATTCTGGACGACAACCGGTCGCCGTCGCGCAAAGCCGGTGAGCTGGACAACCGTGGCAGCCACTTCTACCTGAGCCTGTACTGGGCCCAGCAACTGGCCGCCCAGACCGACGACGCCGAACTGGCCGCCCACTTCGCGCCG
>NZ_JBFHDW010000093.1:0-8829 GCF_041584535.1 Actibacterium sp.
CACTGCTCAGGCTGTGCTGAAAGCGTCATATCAGAACCAGATTTTCGCGCTTGGACCGCAGAATTAGGACGCATTGGTATGGAATCCCATACTGGCGTTTTAGACAGGTAAACGGCACATTTATCCTGTTCCGTGAGTGGTGGCTTTAGCCTTGGAACCCGGATCAGGAGAGCGTTGAATATTTCCTGCGTGTCTTGGTCTTTTGCTGACCTGCCGGTGTATAGGTCGCCGGCAGGGCCAGCGCCTAGGATGTCGGCCCTCATCCCCGATCGGCCACATCAATCACAGAAACGGTGCAGCTGTCCCGCTGCACCGTTTTTATTTACCTCAGGTCCGCCCACGAAAAAGCCCGCCCCGACGGATCGGAGCGGGCCTTGAATGCGGTCAGTGATCCGTCGGATCAGCCCTGAGCAGCCTTGGCCACTTCGGCAGCGAAGTCTTCTTTGACTTTCTCGATGCCCTCGCCCACTTCCAGGCGAATAAAGCCGACAACCTCGACACCGGCGTCTTTGGCAGCGGCGCCAACGGTGACATCGGGGTTGATGACGAACTGCTGGTTCAGCAAGGTCACTTCGGCCATGAATTTCTTCATACGGCCGTCGATCATCTTCTCGATCACGGCGTCGGGCTTGCCCGATTCACGCGCGATGTCGATCTGAACCTGCTTTTCTTTCTCGACCACAGCCGGGTCAAGATCAGCTTCGGACAGCGAGGCAGGGTTGGCAGCGGCGACATGCATCGCAACCTGCTTGCCGAAGGCTTCGTTGTCGCCTTTCAGCGCGACCAGCACGCCGATTTTGCCCATGCCATCGGTGGCGGCGTTGTGGACATAGGACACAACGGTGTCGCCATTGACGCTGGCCATCCGGCGCAGGGTCATGTTTTCACCGATGGTGCCGATTTTGGCGGTCACGGTTTCTTCGACCGACTTGCCACCCAGATCAGCGGCTTTCAGGTCGTCAAGGGTATCGACGCCAATCGCGGCTTGAGCGATCTGGCCGACCATGGCCTGGAATTCGGCGTTTTTGGCGACGAAGTCGGTTTCCGAGTTCACCTCGACCGCGACGCCTTTGCCGCCGGAAACGGCGACGGCGACAAGGCCTTCAGCGGCGGTGCGGCCGGATTTCTTGGCGGCTTTCGCCAGGCCCTTGGTGCGCAGCCAGTCAACCGCGGCTTCCATGTCGCCATCGGTTTCGGTCAGCGCTTTTTTCGCGTCCATCATGCCTGCGCCAGTGCTGTCGCGCAGGTCTTTCACCATAGCTGCGGTGATTGCCATCTCGGCTCTCCTCGTAGGTCTTAAAAGGGGTCGGGCGGGTCTTACCCCCGCCCGGTATCATTTCCGTGACAATCCCGGGGCTTATGCCTCGGCGACGGCTTCTTCGATCGGGGCTTCTTCAAAAGCACCGATGTCAACGCCGGCGGCGTCCATCTGGGCGGTCATGCCGTCCAGAGCAGCGCGCGACACCAGATCGCAATACAGCGAAATTGCGCGCGAAGCGTCGTCGTTGCCGGGGATGACATAGTCAACGCCATCGGGCGAGCAGTTGGTGTCGACAATAGCGATCACCGGGATGCCCAGCTTTTTGGCTTCGAGGATGGCCAGATCTTCTTTTTTGACGTCGATGACGAACAGCAGGTCCGGACGGCCGCCCATTTCACGGATACCACCAAGGCTGGCTTGCAGCTTGGCCTGATCGCGTTCCATGTTCAGACGCTCTTTCTTGGTCAGACCTTCAGCACCACCAGCCAGTTTCTCGTCGATGGCTTTCAGGCGCTGGATCGACTGCGACACGGTCTGCCAGTTGGTCAGCGTGCCACCCAGCCAGCGGTGGTTCATGTAATACTGAGCGCATTTTTCAGCGGCTTCAGCGACCGGGCCAGCGGCCTGACGCTTGGTGCCGACGAACAGGATGCGGCCGTTTTTGGCGACGGTGTCGCGCACGACTTTCAGAGCCTGGTCCAGCATCGGGACGGTCTGGGTCAGGTCCAGAATGTGGATGCCGTTGCGGTCGCCGTGGATATACGGCGCCATGCGCGGGTTCCAACGCTGGGTCTGGTGGCCAAAGTGAACGCCAGCTTCCAAGAGCTGACGCAGATTGAAATCGGGAAGCGCCATAACGTGTTCCTTTCCGGTTTGCGCCTGAGCGGGGTTAAAAGGGCTGCTGCCCAACCGGTGGACCGTAACGGGATGTCTCCCCGTCAGGCCCGAACCCCGCCTGTGAAGTGATCGCGCGTCTACCTGCCTTCGGGGCGGCTTGCAACCCCCTGCCCGCGTTTCCTGTGAAAATCACGCCGATTTCACGCGATTTCTTGCGCTTGTCCGGCCTATACGCCAGCCTTGGCCAATCGCTGACGAGGCCCGACATGACCGCTCCTATGAAATTCTCGCCCAAGGTGGCGTGTGCCCGGGCCGATGGCCGGCCGATTGTCGCGCTGGAAAGCACAATCATCACCCATGGCATGCCGTTCCCGCAGAACCTTGAGACCGCCCGCGCGGTCGAACAGGCAGTGCGCGATGCGGGCGCGGTTCCGGCGACGATCGCGGTGATGGCGGGCCATATTCACGTCGGTCTGGATGATGACCAGCTTCAGGCATTGGCCCGCGCCAATGACGTCCGCAAGATCAGCCGCGCCGATCTGGCGGTCTGTCTGACCCAAGGCTGGACCGGCGCCACCACGGTGGCCGCGACGATGATCTGTGCGCATCTGGCGGGCATTGCGGTGTTTGCCACCGGCGGCATCGGCGGCGTGCATCGCGGCGCGGATCAGAGCTTTGACATCTCGGCCGATCTGCACGAACTGGCGCAAACGCCGGTGACGGTGGTGTCGGCCGGGGCCAAGGCCATTCTGGACCTGCCAAAGACGCTGGAGGTGCTGGAGACCCTTGGCGTGCCGGTGATCGGCTATCAGACCGATCGCCTGCCGGCGTTCTGGTCGCGGGGCTCGGACCTGCCGGCGCCGCTGCGGATGGACAGCCCGGCACAGATCGCCGCCGCGCACCGGATGCGGGCGCGGCTGGGTCTGCCGGGCGGCCAATTGATCGCCAACCCGATCCCGGCCGAGGCCGAAATCGCCCACGACCAGATCGCCCCGATCATCGAGGCCGCGCTGCGCGACGCCGCAGGGATCACCGCGAAACAGGTGACACCGTTTCTGCTGAACCGGGTCTATGAATTGACCGCGGGCCGGTCGCTGACTGCGAATATCGCTCTGATCCTGAATAACGCCCGGCTGGCGGCCCGAATTGCCGATGAAATCAGCACAGGCTGAAAGATTTTGCATTGCCTTCGGGGGCCGACTTGTAGAGGCACAAGCTAGCCCATAGATTACGCGGGCAACAGGAATTCAGGCACATGTTCGAACAAGGCGACGAGACCCCTCCCCCCGAGGCGCATCCCAAACGGCGGCATCTTCCCTTTGCGGGGCTGCGGTCGTCGTTTCTGACCGGGCTTGTGGTGATCGCGCCGATCGGTCTGACCGTTTGGCTGATCTGGACCGTGATCGGCTGGATCGACGGGTTTGTCCTGCCGTTTGTGCCGATGGCTTATCAGCCCGAGGAATTGCTGAAACGCTGGTTCGGCGAAGACACCACGATCAACATTCGCGGCGTCGGCGTTGTGTTCTTTTTCTTCTTTACCCTGCTTGTCGGCTGGATCGCCAAGGGTCTGATCGGGCGGTCGCTGATTTCGTGGGGGGAAAACCTTGTCGACCGGATGCCGGTGGTGCGGTCGATCTATAACGGCGTCAAGCAGATCGCCGAGACGGTGTTTTCCCAGACCGGGTCGTCCTTCGACAAGGCCTGTCTGGTGGAATATCCGCGCAAGGGCATCTGGGCGGTGGCGTTCATCTCGACCACCACCAAAGGCGAGATCGACCGGCGCATTCCCCGCGACGAGCCGCTGATCAGCGTGTTCATGCCCACGACGCCGAACCCGACCTCGGGCTTTCTGCTGTTCGTGCCGCGTGAGGATGTGATCATTCTGGACATGAGCGTCGAAGACGCGGCCAAGCTGGTGATCTCGGCCGGTCTGGTCTATCCGCAAGACCGCAAGCCCGGCGAAAAGAGCGCGAAACCGGCTAAGGTTCCGCCCGCCTTGTAATCAGGTGCACAGTTTCTGAATATCGACCGTGCCGCGCCGGGCCAGATCGGCCTTGTGACGCTCAAGGAAACCATCCGCTGACGCGCGTCCGGCCTTTTTCAGGTCATGCAACAACGCCGGGTTGGTCACCGCCTTGGTCTGGGCACTGAGTTGCTGCATCAGCGTGTCGTCGGCGATCATGTGGACGTGAAGCTCTTTCATCGTGCCACGGACCAGTTCACCACTGTCCAGCATGTCCTTGACCAGTCCGATCGCCCGCAACTCGCGCAGCAATGAGGCGTTGAAGCTGATCTCGTTGATCCGGTTCTCGATCTCTTGCGGGCTGCGCGGCAGCTCGTCGCGCTCCAGCGGGTTGATGTTGACGATCACGATATCGCCCGGAAGCTTGGGGTCGAACAGCGGGAACAGCGCCGGGTTGCCGGTATAGCCACCATCCCAGAACGCATCAACGCGCCCGGTTTGCGGGTCGTCGATCTCGACCGCCTGAAACAGCGTGGGAAGGCAGGCCGAGGCCAGAATGGCATCGGTGTTCACCTCGTCACCGGTAAAGACCCGGACCTTGCCCGTGCGCACATTGGTTGCGCAGATGAACAGGCACGGGCCGTCTGCATGACAGACCCCGGTGAAATCCAGCTGATCCACAACCGAGCGCAGCGGGTTCTGATACAGCGGGCCATAGAAATACGGGCTGACCAGTTGCGCCGCGGTGCCCGCCAGCGCCATCGGCAGCGACATCTCCATCGCCTGACTCCACATGTCGGGGGTCGGGCTGAACAGGCTGAGCCAGCTTTCCAGCTTGGCGTCGCCCAGTTCGCCCCCAATCGTGCGCCACAGCCAGCTGAGGTTCTCGCGCGCGCCTTCACGACCGCCGGCGACGATACCGGCCTTGAAGGCCGCGGCATTCATCGCCCCGGCCGAGGAGCCGGTGATCGCGGCGATCTCGATGTCCTCGTCATCCAGCAGGCGGTCCAGGACGCCCCAGGTAAAGGCGCCATGCGCGCCTCCGCCCTGAAGCGCCAGATTGATGCGGATTTTTTCAGACATGGGGCGCGATCACAGCGCGGTCCAGCCGCCATCAACGCTGATCGTGGTGCCGGTGATCTGAGCCGCTGCATCCGAACACAGGAACACGGTCGTGCCGCCAACCTGTTCCACGGTGACGAATTCCTTGGACGGCTGACGCGCCAGCAGGACGTTCCGCACGACTTCTTCGCGGGTCATCTTGTATTCGCGCATCGTGTCGGGGATCTGAGCGTCGACCAGCGGCGTCAGAACATAACCGGGGCAGATCGCGTTACAGGTGATCGGCTCTTCCGCGGTTTCCAGAGCGGTGGTCTTGGACAGGCCGACCACGCCATGCTTGGCGGCGATATAGGCCGATTTGAACGGCGAGGCCGTCAGACCATGCGCCGAAGCGATATTCACGATGCGGCCCCAACCGGCCTTGCGCATCATCGGCAGCGCGGCGGCGGTGGTGTGGAACGACGACGACAGGTTGATGGCGATGATCGCATCCCATTTCTCGGTCGGGAATTCGTCGATCGGCGAGACATGCTGAATCCCGGCGTTGTTCACCAGAATATCGCAGGCGCCAGCCTGTTCGATCAGGGCGCGGCATTCGGCGCCGCTGGACATGTCAGCCTTGATATAACGGGCAGTCACACCGAATTCCTTGCCCAGCTCTGCGGCCAGTGCATGATCCGCATCCGTATCGGTAAACGAGTTCAGCACCACATTGGCGCCAGCACGGGCCAGCTCGCGCGCGACCCCCAGACCGATACCGGAATTGGATCCGGTGATAACTGCGGTTTTTCCCTTCAGCGACATGAACGAGCCTCCTGTAATCACTTGCTTTGCGGCCTGTCAGCGGCCGCGCGGGCGGACTATGAGACATGGATTCGGCTTTGGCGAGGGCCAATCCGGGCCTGCTTTAAAAAACCGCCGAATGCCCAAGGACTGCACAAATTTCAAAGCCAAAAAAAACGCCCGCACGAAGCGGGCGCTAAGTTATTGAGGCAGGTTTCATACAGGCAAGAAACCTATCGAGCAGTGCCTCCTTTATACGCAATGTCTTGCTTAGGTCCAAGCTAAAAGTTTGAAACTTCTAGGGTGCAGGCCTAGTGTCAGGCGCAAAGAATAAAGGGCAGACAGGGATTGTTCGGCAAATGGCATTAATGTTTTTAAGCGCGCGGTTGCGAATCGTCTGTGCGGCGATGGTGATTCTCTGGCCGGGAATCGCCCCGGCCGAGCCCGCGCATGGAATCGCCATGTATGGTGCCCCCGCCCTGCCCGCCGATTTTACCGCCCTGCCCTATGTGAACCCCGACGCGCCCAAGGGCGGGCGCATCGTTCTGGGCGAATCCGGCGGCTTTGACAGTTTGAACCCGTTCATCACCAAGGGCCGCGCACCGTTCGGGGTGCAGCAATTCGTGTTCGAGACCCTGATGGGCCGCAACTGGGACGAACCGTTCAGCCTGTATGGCCTGCTGGCCGAAAGCATCGACACCCCGCCCGACCGGTCCTGGGTCGAATTCACCCTGCGCCCCGAGGCGCGGTTCTCGGACGGCGCGCCGGTGACGGTCGAGGACGTGCTGTGGTCCTATGAGACTTTGGGCAGCATCGGCCACCCGCGTTATCACGGCGTCTGGAACAAGGTCGCCCGCGCCGAGGCCACCGGCCCGCGCAGCGTTCGCTTTACCTTCAACACGCCGGACCGTGAATTGCCGCTGCTGTTAGGCATGCGGCCAATCCTGCAAAAGGCGCAATGGCAAGGCCGCGACTTTGACGCCAGCGGCACCGATATCGTGCCGATCGGCAGCGCGCCCTATGTCATCGACCGGTTCGAGGCCGGGCGCTATGTCGTGCTGAAACGCAATCCCGATTATTGGGGCAACGACCTGCCGCTGCGGCGCGGGCAGATGAATTTCGATGAAATCCGCTATGACTATTTTGGCGACGGCGACATCGTGTTCGAAGCCTTTCGCGGCGGCGAGATCGACAGCTTCCGCGAACCCAATGCGGCGAAATGGGCCACGGCCTATGATTTCCCGGCGGTGCACTCGGGTGAGGTGATCCGCGCCGAAATCCCGCATCAGCGGCCCTCGGGCATTGCTGGTTTCGTGATGAACACCCGCCGCCCGGTCTTTGCCGACTGGCGGGTGCGGCAGGCGATGATCGAGGCGTTCAACTTTGAATTCATCAACCAGACCCTGAACGACGGCGCCGCGCCGCGCATCACCTCGTATTTCTCGAACTCGGCGCTGGCGATGCGCCCCGGTCCCGCCGGGGGTAAGGTGCTGGAGCTGCTGACGCCTTTTGCGGATGACCTGCTGCCCGGCGCGCTTGAGGGCTATGCCCTGCCGGTCTCGGACGGGAAACCATCGAACCGCAGCGCCCTGCGCCGCGCGACCGATCTGTTGGAACAGGCGGGTTGGCATGTTGGCGATGACGGGGTGCTGAAATCGGCCGAGGGCCAGCCATTCAGCTTTGACATCCTGCTGAAACAGGGTGCCACCGAAACCCAGCAGATCGTCGATATCTATGTTCAGGCGCTGAAACGGCTGGGGATCTTTCCGCGCATCACCTCTATCGACAGCGCCCAATATACCGAGCGCACCACCGCTTATGATTTCGACATGACCTATTATAGCCGCGCGCTGTCGCTGAGCCCCGGCAACGAGCAATATCTTTATTGGGGTCCCGAAGGTGTCACCGAACCCGGCAGCCGCAACTGGATGGGCGCCGACAACCCGGCGATCCCGGCGATGATCGACGCGCTGCTGAATGCGGGTTCGAACGACGATTTTCTGGCCGCGACACGGGCGCTGGACCGGGTGCTGACCACCGGGCGCTATGTCATCCCGATCTGGTATTCGCCCAATTCGCGGCTTGCCTATAAGAAACAGCTGCATTACCCCAAGACGATCCCGATTTACGGCGATTGGCTGGGGTTTCAGCCTGATATCTGGTGGTTTGCGGAGGACTGAATGAAACGCATCCTGATGATTTCCGCCCTGTTGGCCGTTGCGGCCTGTGGCACGGTCGAAGGCATTGGCGAGGACATCTCGGCCGGTTCGCGCATGGTGCGCGACGCGTTTTAAGTGGCGCGCCTGCGGCGCATTGTCTTGATCTCGGCGGCTGCGCCGCCTCGGGGATTGAGTATTTTCACCAAGAAAAAGACAAGGCGCGCTGATGCTTTCCCTGTTCGATGATGGCGCCTTCGCGCCCTGCCCCGCGCCGTTCAATCTGGCCGGGTATGTGCTGGCGCAGGCGGCGGCGCAGCCCGACAAGATCGCGCTGGCGGTGGTCGGGCCGCGCGGCGCCGAACGGTGGAGCTATGCCCGGCTGGAGGCGGCGGTTCTGGGCGTGGCCGGTGGATTGGCGGCGATGGGCCTGCCGCCGGGCGCGCCGGTATTGCTGCGGCTGGGCAATACGGTGGATTTCCCGATCGCGTTTCTGGCGGCGATTGCCGCCGGGTTGATGCCGGTGCCAACGGCGGCGGCGCTGACCGGGCCTGAGATCAGCAAACTGGCGGCGGAATTGGACCCGGCTTTGGTGATCGCCGGGCCGGGTGTGGCGCTGCCGGATCACGGCGCGCCGGTGTTGGACAAGGCCGGTCTAGAGGCGTTGTTCGATCATGCGCCGGGGACCTATGCGATGGGTGATCCCAACCGCCCGGCCTATATGATTTATACCTCGGGCACATCAGGCGTGCCGCGCGGCGTGGTGC
>NZ_JBFHDW010000094.1:0-8781 GCF_041584535.1 Actibacterium sp.
GGAACGCTTTGATGCTTGTCTGGCCGAGCTACGCCCAATTTCCCTGAAGCCCAGTGATAGCTCAGATCAGTAAGAAAACCACTCCGAGTGGCCCATGTTGCTCTCGTAGTCGCCGTACTCGACCATGATGCTGCGGGAATAGAAGTGCCAAAGATCGCCACCGCTTGGGTAGGCGATCTCCTGACCGCTTTCCGAGATGAATGTCGCGGGCCAGGGCGTGTGGGAACCGTAGACCCGCTGGATGTAGCGGCAGGTCCGGTTTTCGCGATCGCAGGAACGGATCGACCAGTCCCACTGACGCGGCTCGTCGCGCGGCTCGTAGGAGCGTCCGGTGAACCAGATCACATGGGTCCGGTTCAGCCATTCGTATTCCGGCAGATTGGTATCTAGCTCACCCTCGCCGCCGGGCCCGCCCAACTCGACCGGCACATGGGCAAAGGTGCAGACCCCGAAGGGCGGAAGGCTCGGCCAGGGCGTGATACGGCGGATCATGGTGCGATAGGCGCGAGCACAAACGGCGCTCGGGGGGAAACCACCCGCCATACAAAGCATGATGGCGCAATCGATGTCATAGGCCTGCGCCTTCTCAGGGGCTCCGAACACCGCCATCGCCCCCATCACAGCTGCCATCGCCTGTCGCTTCATGTCGCTCTCCCGCAAAAGTTGAGCAGACTATCGCTCAATATGTATTTTTATGCAATATGTCGTATTGACTCCATATGACTTTATGGCCTTAGTGTCGTGAAGTAGAAGGGCTCTCGTGGGGAGAGTCCGAACATGCCGATAGCGCGCAACCAGATCCTGATCACCATCGATGGTGTCAAAGACTTGTCCGAGAAGGGCATCGCGTACCGCTGCCGGTATGAACTCGTGGGGTTCACGGACGATGGCAAGCCGCGCTACCAGTGCATCTACCTGCGCGAGGGCGAGCCGGAAGCCATTCTGGTCTCGACCCGGATCACCCCGCACGGGCCAGAGCCGCGGTATTTCAACATATGGCCGGGGCTCTTCAAACATCATCTCGAGTTCGGTGACGGGCGCGATCTGCGCTTTGGTCCTGATTACAGCATCACCCTCGAGGAGCGCGGCTGACGTCATCGCCTTCGGCCGCGACGGGACAGCCCGGACATCCGGCTGGACCTTTCATGGCGAGCGGCCTGTATGGGCGGGGTTGGATGATCGCTCTGAAGCCGAAGTCATTCTGGCCTCATTGGACACCGCGCCGCTGTCCGGTCGCGACGACATCCTCTTCCTGATCCGGACGACTGCTGACCGCCACCAAGGGAACCGTGCCCTGCGCCAGGTTGGTCTGGGTGCCGACGACTGGCAGGTCCTGTTCCGCGCCCTGGTCGAAGCTGAAAGCAGCTACAATCCGACTGCCGTGAGCCCCAAGGGTGCCTATGGTCTTGGCCAGCTGATGCCGGACACGGCACGTGCCCTCGGAGTCGATCCGCGCGATCCCTCGCAGAACCTCGACGGTGCGGCGCGCTATCTGCTCGCGCAGCTCGCCACGTTCAAAGACATCGACCTGGCGCTGGCAGCTTACAATTCCGGACCGCACCGGGTGGTCGAATATTCCGGTGTCCCGCCTTTCACCGAGACCCGCGACTACATCGCGCGCATCCACCGGATCCGGTCCCGACTCGCGGGTACACCTGTTTCCGCGCCGAACATCCGCGTCGCTGCCCGGGTGCCTGCGCGCGCTCCGGTCCTCATCGATCTTCAGTAAAATAAGGGAACTTCGCATGCTTAGACATCGCCTCAGCCGCCTCTTGCCTGCCGCCACAACCCTGGCGGCTTTCGCAACACCCGCTCTCGCGCAGGACTTGTCGCCTATCCAGACCATGCTGGAAACCGTCGAGGCCGCGCTGACGGGTCCGATCGGGATCGCGGTCGCCACGCTCGCGGTCATCGGCACCGGCTTCATGTGCATGATGGGGCGGCTGAACTGGGGCTGGTTCGCCTCGGTCATCATCGGGATCGTGCTGATCTTCTCGGCCGGCACCATCGTCGACGGCTTCTCCTGAGGTTGGCCGATGACTTTTCCGCACACTCGCATCCTCCGGTCGTCTCGAACGCGTTTGCACTGCAAACGCTGCCTCGAGACGTCCTACGGATTCTTCATTTCAGCTAAGCGGGAAAGCATCTAGTTGGCAGAACGATCCCCCCTCTTTCTGGGCCTCGCCCGACCGCCCAAGTATCTGGGTCTCCCTGTCGGATACCTGGTGGTGCTGGCGACCGGGGTCGTTCTGCCGTTCATCTGGACCAAGTCGATGGTGTTTTTCCTGATCGGCCTTGTCGCCTATCCGATCCTCTGGTTCGTCGCCGACCGTGAGCCGCATTTCTTCGAAGTGCTGCGCGTCTCCTTTGGATCAGTGCGCCCGACGAAGAACCGGGCCCTGCACGGAGGCGACAGCTTTGGCGCTTGATGCGGGCACACTTTCCACTCACGGAACTGCTCTCCTTAAAGCGGGCGGCGCGGAGTTCGCGCGGGAGAGCTATCTCGCGGAGCACTTGCCGTATTTCGCGCTCGCGGATGACGATGTGATGGTGCTGCGCGAGGGCGACCTCTTGGCGACCCTACGCCTTGATGGTCTGAACCCGATGACTAGCGAAGACGCCCGGCTTGATGCGCTGAAGCGCGCGGTCGCCGCCATCGTCGCCCAGACCGGCAACGCCTTCGGTTTCTACATCCACCGGATCTCCGTGCCGCAGGATCTCGGGATGCGCCCCATCGAGGGAGACAGTTTCGCAGCCGCGATCGACGCGCGCTGGCGGGCCCATGTCAAAGACCTCCGCCCCGCCAAGCGCCAGCTCTATCTCAGCGTCATCCGGCGCCCGGACATCTCCGCGCGCATCCCGCTTCTGCGCGCTCTGGCCCGCAAGGCCTGGGTCAAGGATCGCGCGACACGCCTGCAGGAGCTGACCGAGGTCATGGGCTTCTTCGAGGTGGCGCTTGCCTCGGCCAATCCAGTCAGGCTCACGAAGTCGGACGGTGAATGGCTGGGCTATCTCAATACGCTGAACGCAGGCAGCTTCTCCCCCATCGCCTTCGGGCAGAGCGCCCTGCCCCTCTCGCATACCCTGAGCAACTGTCGCGCGACCTTTGATGGCGATGTCGTCACCCTGACCGACGTCGTGACCGGTCAGGTCAAATACGGCGCGCTCTTCTCAATGAAGTCCTATCCGGCGCTGACCGACGTCACGCTGCTCGACGCGCTCGACCTGCCGCTCGACATCGTGCTGACGAACTCCTTCAGCCCGATCCCGAATAACATCATGGCCGAACGCATCCAGCGCATCATCCGCCAGATGCACGCCTCCGACGATGCGGCCGTCTCCTTGCGCGAACAGCTCGGGCAAGCAGCCGACGACCAGGAAGCGGGCCGCATCGCCTTTGGCGACCATCACCTCTCCATCGCGGTCTACGCCCCGGACCGCGACACGCTCGAACGCGCCGCCGCCCAGATCAAACGCGTTGGCCAGGAGATCATGTCGGTGATCGTGCGCGAGAACATGGCGCTGAAAGCCACGTATTTTGCGCAGTCGCCCGGCAATTTCGGCTACCGGGCGCGGAAGACGCCGATTTCCTCGATCAACTTCGCGGATTTCGCGGCCCTGCACGGCAGCGTCGAGGGGCGTGGGCCGGACCAGTCACCCTGGGGCCAGACCATCTCGGTCCTGCCGACGGTTGGCACCTCGGGCTATCGGTTCAATTTCCACGAGGCGGGCAGCCCTGGCAAGGAACCGACCGTTGGCCATACCCTTGTGCTGGGGCGCACTGGCACCGGCAAGACACTGACCACTGCTTTCCTCGCAGCACAAGCGCAGCGGGTCGGCGCGCGGCTCTTTTTCTTCGATAAGGATCGCGGGCTTGAGATGGCCGTCCGCGCCCTTGGTGGACGCTACAACGAAATCCGTGCCGGGGTGCCCACGGGGCTCAACCCACTCGCTACGGAGACCGACGAGCGCGGCCGAGCCTGGCTCTCGGACTGGCTCGCGACCCTTCTCACACGCAATGGAACCCTCTCGGGCGAGCAATCTCGCCATATCCAGAGCGCCGTCGGCCAGAACGCCGATGCGGGCGCGACCTTGCAGCGCTTTGTCAGTTTCGAGACCCTGTTCAAGTCGCTCGATGACGACGGCGAGTTGCAATCCCGCGTCGCCGAATGGGCGCCAGGTGGGCGCTATGGCTGGGTCTTTGACGAGCCCGAGCGCGGCGCAGGCCTCAAGCTCACGGGCGACATCGTTGGGTTTGATATGACCGAGATCCTCGACATGACCACCGAGCGCATGGCGGTGCTCTCCTACATCTTCCGCCAGATCGAACGCGTGGTCGAGGATCGCCGCCCCACCATCATCGTGCTCGACGAGGCCTGGAAGCTCTTGGACGATACCTATTTCGGGGCGCGGCTGGAAAACTGGCTGGTTACGCTTCGCAAGATGAACTGCGTCGTGATCATGATGACGCAATATCCGAGCCAACTGCGCGACAGCCGCGTCGGCAAAACCATCGTCGAGACGGTGCCGACGCAGATCCTCTTCCCGAACGATCGTGCTGCTGTCTCCGATTACGATTTCCTGCGCGTGAACGCCAAGGAGGCCGCGCTCCTCGTCCAGCCCACCATTGGCCAGCGCATCGCCCTTGTCCGCTCGGCGGGCGACAGCGTCTTCGTCGACGCCGACCTCTCCGCCTTGGGCAACCTCCTTCCCATCCTTGGCGGCGGCGCCACAGGCGAGGCGCGTGTGCCCGCCGATTGGCGCGCCAATCCCGATTTCTGGAGACATGTGATATGAGTTTGAAACCTCTCCTCGTGCTTTGCGCCGCCGCAAGCCTGCTGTCGGCTTGCGAGAAATACACCGAGAAAACCTCGCCCTGCTTCGGACGCAATGGCGAGCCGCAGGTGACGCGGTCCGCGCTTTCCTTCTCGACCATGGGCGCACCGGCTCAGGAGACGGCCAAACCCGACTGCACCTTCGAGCCCCTGCCCCGTCCGGAATGAGCCGCGCCGCGATCATATCCGCCGGGCTTTGCCTTGGCCTCGGCGCCCTGCCCGCACATGCCCAGGGAGTGCCGACACAGGACAATTCCGCGATCGGTCGCGCCATCGCGCGGGTGACGGCGCTGGTCGAAGATCTGGGCGTCCAGCAGGACAAGGATCGGACCGAGTCCACGCTCGCCGATGTCCAGGCCGACCAGTTGCGCGTTCTCGAAGAGATGACGGCAGCGATCACCGGTCCCGGTTTCGATATCCGCGCGCTCGAGGGCAATGCGGATTTCGGGGTGGCGGCGGTCTATCCGAACACCGATCCGAGCCCGATGAACAGCCGCCTCTTCGGCGAAGGCCGTGAGACCGTCGAGATGATGATCGTCGAGGTCGCGGGCGAATTCGCAGGCGCCCCCGGTGTGGCCCGTGCCGGGCTCTCGGCCACCCAGTGGCGCTGCCTCTTCCAGGCCCTGATCAAACAGGAAAGCCGCTTCAACGTCGCCGCCGAAAGCCCGGTCGGGGCCTATGGCTTGACCCAGCTCATGCCCGGCACCGCCTCCGATCTTGGAGTCGACCGCTATGACGTGAAAGACAACCTGCGCGGCGGCGCACGTTATATCACCACCCAGCTCAATCGGTTCGGCAATATCCCGCACGCGCTTGCAGCCTATAACGCAGGCCCGGGCCGGGTCATCGAATATGGCGGCGTGCCACCCTTTGCCGAAACGCAAGGCTACGTGCGCAATATCTCGAAGTTCTACAACGAGTATCTCGCCGTGGTGGGCGGTGCCGATGTGCTTGGCACGCTCTCACCTTCAGACTTTGCGCTCGCCGAATATGCCAGCATCTCCGAGGCCGGCGTCTATTACGCCGCCGACAGCTCCGCCACCACCGAACAGGTCATCAACCGGTTGCGCGCGATCATCTTGCAGATCGATGCGCAGCCCAATGCCAAGGCGGCTTGGGAGCTTAACACCTACGCCAAGGCCGAGATCGGCCGCATCCTCAACCTCCGCGTCCGGCTTATGGCCGCCAACCAGCAGCGCGAGGCGGCCTATGCGCAGCACCTCGTGGCCGACCGGCTGGCCGAGCGCGACTTCATGCAGATGGGAGTTCCCGAATGAGACACCTTCTCCTGACCGCCGCGGCGGTCACAACACTCGGGCTCGCTTCGCCCGCTGCTGCCCAAGGCGTCCCAACCTTTGACGGCTCGGCATTGCAGCAGTTCGTGGCCCAGCTCGAGCACATGGCCGAGGACCTGAATGTCCAGATGCAGCAGCTCGCGACCATGCGGCTGGAACTGGAAACCCAGCTGTCGCAGCTGACGAACCTCGAGGCGCAACTGACCTCGCTCATTGAAAGCAGTGGGCTCGGAGAACTCTTCGCCACGGTCGAAGAATTCCGCGCGCTGCGTGGCAAACTGGTGGCCCCGCTCAATACCGCGCAATCGCTGGCGAGCGGCGATTTCCTGAGCGGCTTCAATCCCGGCGCGGAACTGTCGGCCTCGGTCGAACGGGTGCTGTCGGGCAGTGGCTTCACCTCGGAGCGCCTGAGCACGCTCTCAGGCTCCGACCAGCCCGCCGACAACCGCATCGCCACCTCAGCCGGGGCCAGTGCCATGCTGTCGGTCGCAGCGCAAGAAAGCCATGAAGAGGCAGGCCACAGCCTCGAACGGCTCGAGACAATGGTCGGGCTCATCGACGATCAGGACGGGCTGAAAGCCGCCGTCGATCTGAACACTCGTGTCACCGCCGAGCTCGGCATCATTCTAACCCAGATCTGGCGGCTGGAAGCAGCGCAAGGCGTGAGCGCCGGCCAGCTCGGCGTCGTCGATGCCGCAACCCTCGCGGATGAGCGCAAGTTCCGCTCGATGGCGGTGGATCCATGAGAATGTCCATGACCCGCAGGTTGGCGCCAATCCGGTCTCTTGGTCTCGCAGCACTTGTCGTGAGTGCCACACCCAGTGTTGCGTTGGCCCAAACCCCGACCACGCAGCCATCCGGTGACACACCCTTCAGCTCGATGGCCATCGCGCGGGAAGCAGAGGACAATTGCCGCATTCCAAAACCGCCCGCCGATCTGGCCGAGACCGCCTATCTGCGCAACGGCTACCGCGCGATCCTGCGCATCCTTGTTGCTGAAGAAGCCCTCGCCTCGGAAACCTGCACCTGCCTGCTGGATCAGTTCACCTGGGATCAGGCGCTTGACGCCCTGCCCCGGTTCCAGACCTCGGACAATCCGCGCCTGCCTTTCAAGGTACTCGATCTCTACGCTCAGGCCGATGCGCTCGAGGCGCAAGTCGTGGAGGCCTGTGCCGAGTAGATGGGCGTTATTCGCGACATCCTGAGCCAGGTCGACGCCGCGGTGGATACCGTGGCGCAGGACGGCTTTGTCTCCTCGGCGGGTGCCGTCGGCGACGTGATCTCCGCCGGGGCCGCACTCCTTGTCGTGCTCCTCGGGATCAATGCGGTCATGCAACTCCGCCCCCTGCCCTTCGGCACCGGCTTTGCCTTCGGGATGAAGGTGGCACTGGTGGGGATATTCGCGCAAAGCTGGGACAATTTCAGCGTCATCTATGACATCGTCACGCGGGTTCCGGACTCCGTCGGTGCCTCGATCCTGGCGCTCACCGGCTCGGGCGACGAGGCCGGGGTCTATGAAAGCCTCGACAACATGGTTGCCCGCATCACCGCCTATGGCGATACGATCGGCGACCGCGCGGGCTGGGTCTTCGGCGCAGTCTTGGGCGCAATCTTCTTCGTCCTTTCAGCCGTCTTTGCCGCCGTCACCGCCGGGATCATCGCCTTCGCCCGCATCGTCTTCGCGCTGATGATCGTCATCGCCCCCTTCATGATCGTGACCTCGCTCTTCAAGCCGACCCAGTCCCTCTTCGAGGCCTGGACCCGCGCCACCATCGGCTATGCGCTCATGCCGGTCGCGGCCGCCGGGGCCGCGGGCATCATCGTGGCGATCGCCGAGGCCATCGGGGACGCCTCCGCCGATCCCGGTGACGTCGAAACCGTCAGCCTCATCCTGCCCTTCCTCGTGATCCTGATCCTCAGCGCCGGGATCATGGCCTCGGTCCCCTACATCGCCTCCAACCTCACAGGCGTCGTGGGCATTGCGTCCAATGCCGTGGGCCTGACCGGGCTTGCACGTCAGGGCTTTGTAAACACACGCCAGTACGGCACGGGCGCAACCTCGCGCCTCGTCACCGGCAAGTCTCCCCATGAGCTGAACCAGATGGCGAACGCGGGTGTGGTGAAGACCGGCGAGATGATCCGGCAAAGCCCCGGCGCGCTTCTCTCCGCCGCCAAGGCCTTCCGCAAACCCTGATGTGAAAGACGATTGACTTGAAGAAGCTTGTGACCAGTTCCCCCGCGCCCGATCGCGATGCTTTCGAGGCGGATTTCATCTACGGGCCAAGACGGCGCGAACGCTTTGCCTGGTTCGTCGCGGCGGCCGGCGTTTTGGCCGGCGTGGCCGGCATGGTCGCGGGCGCGAGCCTTTTTCCCCTCAAAACGACCGAGACCTTCGTGGTCGTTGTGGACAAGGAAACCGGCGAGATGGATCGGGTCGCCGCCGTCCAGGCGCTGACCCTTTCCGAGAGCGACGCCATTATCCAGGCCAATCTCGTGGCCTATGTCGACGATCGAGAGACCTATGACCTGACCGATGGCGAGCAACGCATCAACTCGGTGCTCGACCGCTCGGATGGCGACGCCGCTCGCACATTGCGCGATCTCTGGTCCTCCACCAACGAGGACTACCCGATCACCGTCTATGGACGCGA
>NZ_JBFHDW010000095.1:0-8742 GCF_041584535.1 Actibacterium sp.
ATATCGGTGAACAGGTTCAGTGACACCAGCGGATGCGCGCCGTTGGGGAACGCCTCCATCGTGGCTTGATCGACGCCTGCTTCGGGCAGGAAGAACAGCCGTTGCCCCCCCTCGGTGGTGATCACGATCAGATCCTCGCCGCGCAGGTCGTGGCCGTTCACATCCGCAAGCTTATTGGTCGAGGGCAGATAGCCGCTGAATTGCACGGTAAAGGTCTGTTCAACACCGTTGACGAACACCGTGGTGTCTTCGTCCGGGTTGCCATCGTTGAAATCCAGCGACGAGTTGCCCGAGAACTGAATCTCGACGACCGGCTGGGTATTGGTGTTATCCGCGTTCAGCGACGCGTTGCCAGCGGTGGAGCTGTCCCCACGCGCATAGTAAATCTGACTGTCTGCCATCTGCCTGCTCGAAATGGTTTTTTTGTTTGTTTGTCAGATTGGGGTCTAAATGTGGCACCATTAGGGCGGGCCTGCCTTTTTTGTCCAAGCGGTAGGGATTTCAGGCCGCTGACCGGAAATTTGACCAACTTGGCTAAATTCAGAACAATAATCCGGGACTGCCTGCTTGCCTCGGGCGGCGGGGATAGGCATTCTGGATAGAAAGGGGGAGCAGGTCGTGGTTGAAATTCCGGGGCACACCCCCAGATATTGAGTTCACGACCCGGGAAAGGCCGGGATTGCCGTAGAAACGGGATCAGCGCCTTTCTGCAATACGTCAAGGATCTAGAATGCAAGAGCACCTCAGTCAAACCTATCCTGTTCTGCCGCTGCGCGACATCGTTGTGTTTCCGCACATGATCGTGCCGCTGTTCGTCGGCCGCGAAAAATCGGTGCGCGCGCTGGAAGAGGTCATGGCTGACGACAAGCAAATTCTGCTGTCCAGCCAGATCGACCCGGCGGTGGATGACCCGACAACCGATGGTATCTATCGCACCGGTGTGCTGGCCAATGTGCTGCAACTGCTCAAGTTGCCGGACGGCACCGTCAAGGTGCTGGTCGAAGGCCGCGCCCGCGTCCAGATCATCGATTTTGTCGAGAACGAAGATTTCTTCGAAGCCCATGCCGAATTGCTGGAGGAAACCCCCGGCGATGCCGATACGCTTGAGGCGCTTGTGCGCTCGGTCGGCAAGGAATTCGAACGCTATGCCAAGGTGAAAAAGAACATCCCGGAAGAGGCTCTTTCGGCGATTTCCGACACCCGCGAGCCGGCCAAGCTGGCCGATCTGGCCGCTGGCCATCTGGGCATCGAGGTCGATCAAAAACAGGACCTGCTGGAAACCCTGTCGGTCGCCGACCGGCTGGAGAAAATCTATGGCCTGATGCAGGGCGAAATGTCGGTTCTGCAGGTCGAGAAAAAGATCAAGACCCGCGTCAAAAGCCAGATGGAGCGCACCCAGCGCGAATACTATCTGAATGAGCAAATGAAGGCCATTCAGAAGGAACTGGGTGATGGCGAGGAAGGCCAGAACGAGATTGCCGAACTTGAGGCCCGCGTCGCGGAAACCAAGCTGAGCAAGGAAGCCCGTGAAAAGGCCGACGCCGAGATCAAGAAGCTCAAGTCGATGTCGCCGATGTCGGCCGAAGCCACGGTCGTGCGCAACTATCTGGAATGGATGTTGTCGATCCCGTGGGGCGTGCGCAGCCGGGTCAAGAAAGACCTGAACCGCGCGCAAGAGGTTCTGGATAACGACCATTACGGCCTTGAAAAGGTCAAGGAACGCATCGTCGAATATCTGGCCGTGCAACAGCGCAGCAAAAAGCTGAAAGGCCCGATCCTGTGCCTCGTCGGCCCTCCGGGTGTCGGCAAGACCAGCCTGGGCAAATCGGTGGCCAATGCAACCGGCCGCGAATTCATCCGCATCAGCCTTGGCGGCGTGCGCGATGAATCCGAGATCCGTGGTCACCGCCGCACCTATATCGGCTCGATGCCCGGCAAGATCATTCAGGCGCTGAAAAAGGCGAAAACCACCAACCCGCTGATCTTGCTCGATGAAATCGACAAGATGGGGCAGGATTTCCGTGGCGATCCCGCGTCCGCGATGCTTGAGGTTCTGGACCCGGAACAGAACTCGACCTTTGTCGATCACTATCTTGAGGTCGAATATGACCTGTCGGATGTGATGTTCCTGACCACGGCCAACAGCTATAACATGCCGGGGCCGCTTCTGGACCGGATGGAAATCATTTCGCTGGCCGGGTACACCGAGGATGAAAAGCGCGAGATCGCCAAACAGCATCTGGTGCCCAAGCAGATCAAGAACCACGGCCTGCGCAAAGGTGAATTCGACATCACCGATGCCGCGCTGATGGAGATGATCCGCACCTATACCCGCGAGGCGGGCGTGCGGAACCTTGAGCGCGAGCTGGCGAAACTGGCCCGTAAGGCCGTGACCAAGATCATCCGCAAGGAAACCGACAAGGTCGTGGTCACGCCCGAGAACCTTGAGGAATTCCTTGGGGTGAAACGGTTCCGCTATGGGCTGGCCGAAAAGGACGATCAGGTTGGCGTCGTCACCGGTCTGGCATGGACCAGCGTCGGCGGCGAATTGCTGTCGATCGAGGCGCTGAAGCTGCCGGGCAAGGGCCGGATGAAAACCACCGGCAAGCTGGGCGATGTGATGAAGGAATCGATCGAAGCCGCATCAAGCTATGTGCGCTCGATCGCGCCCGAGATCGGCGTGAAACCGACCAAGTTCGAAAAGGTCGACATCCACGTTCACGTCCCCGAAGGCGCGACGCCCAAGGACGGCCCCTCGGCGGGTCTGGCCATGGTCACGTCGATTGTCTCGGTTCTGACCGGCATCCCGGTGCGCAAGGACATCGCCATGACTGGCGAGGTCACGCTGCGTGGCAATGCTCTGGCCATTGGCGGGCTCAAGGAAAAGCTGTTGGCGGCGCTTCGGGGCGGGATCAAGACCGTTCTGATCCCCGAGGAAAACGCCAAGGACCTGACCGAGATCCCTGACAATGTGAAAGAGGGGCTTGATATCATCCCGGTCAGCCATGTGCGCGAGGTGCTGAAACACGCTCTGGTGCGCGCGCCCGAACCGATCGAATGGGACGAAGAGGCCGAAGAGGCCGCCGCGCAGGCCGCCTTGGCCGCCAGCGGCGAAGCGCGCGGTGCCACCGCGCATTGATCCGCCGATCCGATCCTGAAATTCTGAAAAGGCGCATCCCGGTGATGCGCCTTTTTCTTTGCGTATTCGCGGTCCGATGAAGTTTCATAGCGCGAGGATCAAAAACGCGCTACTCTTGCGGCCACGAGCACCCAGGGGATAGCAAAATCCCATGTTTACAGGATGAAACACATGGCTACTGAAAAACGCCAACCCGCCGCCAAATCCCGTCCCAAGGCCGAAGCCGTCGATGTCGAAGATCCGACCGTAACCGCCGATGCGACGACTTTCGTTCAAAAGAAAGAACTGATCGACCGCATCGTTGCCGCGACCGGCATGAAGAAGAAAGACGTCAAGCCGGTGGTCGAGGCCACTCTGGCGGCGCTGGGCGAGGCCCTGTCGCGCGGCGAGGCGTTGAATGTGCGACCGCTGGGCAAGGTTCAGGTCAATCGCAAGAAAGAACATGGCAACGCCGAGGTTCTGACCGCGCGAATTCGCCGGATCACCGGTGGCGAAACCGCGCCGCAAGACCCTCTTGCAGAGGTGGCAGAGTAACGCTATTACGCCCGGACCGGGTGATTAGCTCAGTGGTAGAGCGCTTCGTTCACATCGAAGATGTCAGGAGTTCGAATCTCTTATCACCCACCATTTCCCCTTTTTCGGTCGGGTGGCCAATCTTGGCACGGTCCGGGTATTTCCCTGAAATGAATTGCAATTTCGGGGCGGTGGCCTAAGATTCCCATCAGGATACGCGGGAGTTTCGGGTAGATGATTCACTTTAAGATTGTATTTTCCGACCCCGTGATGCGCGGCTTCGGGGGTGCCCGGTGAAGGTCGTTCCGATTCTTCTGGCCGGGGGTGCCGGCACGCGGCTGTGGCCGTTGTCGCGGCAGGGCTATCCCAAACAGTTTACCAATCTGGCCGGATCGCACAGCCTGTTTCAGCAGGCGGCGCAGCGGTTCGCACAGGACGGGGCCGGGGTGCAGTTCGCGCCGCCGCTGGTCGTCGCGCATTCGGATTTCCGTTTCATTGTCACCGGGCAACTGGCCGAAATCGGCATCGACCCCGGCGCGGTCCTGATCGAGCCCGAAGGCCGCAACACGGCTCCGGCCATTCTGGCGGCCGCCTTGCTGGCGCTGCGCGACGATCCGCAGGCGGTATTGCTGGTCAGCCCCTCGGACCATGTTTTCCCTGTTGCGCAGGCGATGACACAGGCGGTTTCGCGCGGTTGGGACGCCGTGCAAAACGGCCAGATCGTCACCTTCGGGGTTCAGCCTGACCGCCCGGAAACCGGCTATGGCTATCTGGAATTGACGGCGCCGCTGGTGGGGGATGGGGCGGCGGTGCCGTTGCGGGGCTTTGTTGAAAAGCCGGGCGCCGAGGCCGCCGCACAGATGCTGGCCGAGGGCCGCTATTTGTGGAACGCCGGGATTTTCATGTTCCGCGCGCAGGATCTGGTTCAGGCGGTGCGCCGCCATGCCCCCGATCTGTTGCCGCCGGTCACGCAAGCGCTAGAGGGCGCGCGCAGCGATCTGGGTCTGCTGCGGCTGGACCCGGAGCCGTGGTCCGGGCTGCGGTCGATCTCGATCGATTTCGCGGTGATGGAACAGGCCGACAATCTGGCCGTGGTGCCTTTGCCGCCGGGCTGGAGCGATCTGGGCAGTTGGGAATCCGTCTGGCGCGCCGGTCCCGCCGATCCGCGCGGCGTAGTCAGCACCGGGCCGGTTCAGGCGCTGGACTGCGACAACAGCCTGCTGCGGGCCGAAAGCGGCGATCAGGTTCTTGTGGCGATGGGCCTGAAGAACATTGTCGCCATCGCCATGCCCGACGCGGTTCTGATCGCCGACATGGCCTCGGGGCAAGAGGTCCGGCACATCGTCAGCGACCTGCGGCAACAGGGCATCCCGCAAGCCGACGCCTTTCCGCACGAACACCGGCCCTGGGGCTGGTTCGAGACCCTGGCCCAAGGGCCGGGCTTTCGCGTCAAGCGCTTGCATCTTGATGCGGACACTGCACTGAGCCTGCAATCGCATCAGCACCGCGCCGAACATTGGGTGGTGGTGCAGGGGCAGGTGCAGGTGACGCTGGGCGACCAGACCAGCCCGCTGTCGGCCAATCAGTCAATCTATATCCCGATGGGCGCCCAACACCGGCTGGCCAATACCGGCCCCGACCCGGCGGTGGTGATCGAGGTCCAGACCGGCGCCTATTTGGGCGAAGATGACATAACCCGCTATGACGATATCTATGCCCGCACCTGACGCGGCGTGCGGCTTGCACCGGGCGGGCCGGACTGTAACCCTGACCTGACAACAGGAGGCGCGGATGGCCGAACTCTCTCAGCTAATCGATCAGGGCGCGGGGCGCGACCCCGCCGATCTGGTGTTGCGCGGCGGTCAGGTGTTTGACCTCGTCACCGGCGCGATGATCAAAGGCGATGTGGCGATCTGCGGCGACACGATCGTCGGCGTGGGCGAAGATTACGATGGCAAACAGGTGATCGACGTCAGCGGCCTGACGCTGGTGCCGGGGTTTATCGACACCCATCTGCATATCGAAAGCTCGCTTGTCACGCCCTATGAGTTCGACCGCTGCGTGTTGCCGCGCGGGGTGACCACCGCCATTTGCGACCCGCATGAGATCGCCAATGTCGTCGGTATACCGGGGATCGAGTATTTCCTGAATGCCTCGGCCCGGACGGTGATGGATATCCGGGTTCAGCTGTCGTCTTGCGTGCCCTCAACCGAGATGGAAACCGCCGGCGCCCGGATCGAGGCCGATGAACTGGCCGCGCTGCGCGATCATCCCCGGGTGATCGGGCTGGCCGAATTCATGAATTACCCCGGCGTGATCTACAAAGACCCCGGCGCGATGGCCAAGCTGCAGGCCTTTCGTGGTCGCCATATCGACGGCCATTGCCCGCAACTGTCGGGCCGCGATCTGAACGCCTATATCAGCGCCGGCATCCGCACCGAACACGAGGCCACCACCGCCACTGAGGCCCTTGAAAAGCTGCGCAAGGGCATGCGGGTGTTGATCCGTGAAGGCTCGGTTTCCAAGGATATGCACGCGCTGCAACCGGTGCTGACCGACACCACCGCGCCCTATATGTGCCTGTGCACCGATGACCGGAACCCGCTGGACATCGCCGAGCATGGCCATCTTGATTACATGATCCGCACGCTGATTTCGCTGGGCTGCTCGCCGCTGGCCACCTACCGCGCCGCCAGCCTGTCGGCGGCCGAGGCCTTTGGCCTGAAGGATCGCGGCCAGATCGCACCGGGCAAGCGCGCCGATATCGTGGCGCTGTCGTCGCTGAACGATTGCCGCGCCGAGATGGTGTTTTGCGGCGGGGTGCAGGCCACGGACGCCGCCTTTGCCGCGCGCGAGGTCCTCCCGCCGGTCGCCCGCCATTCCGTCAACGCGCCCCGCGTTCAGGCCGCGCATTTCCGCACCACCGCCAACCACGAAGACACCGACGTGATCGGCATCCTGCCCGGCAAGATCATCACCGAACACCTGCACGAGGTGATCCCGGTGGTCGGCGGCGACAAGCGCCCCGACACCGCCCGCGATCTGGTGAAAATCGCGGTGATCGAACGGCACGGCAAGAACGGCAATATCGCCACCGGCTTTGTGCGCGGCTTTGGATTGCAGCGCGGGGCGATTGCCTCGACCGTCTGTCACGACCACCACAACATCGCCTGCGTCGGCGCCGATTACGCCGATATGGCGCTGGCCGCTAACCGTCTGGGCGAAATCGAAGGCGGGTTTGTCGTGACCGAGGGCGGCAAGGTGCTGGCTGAACTGGCGCTACCGGTGGCCGGGCTGATGAGCCTGAACAGCTTTGAACAGGTCGAAACCGATCTGCGCGCCTTGCGCGCCGCCGCGCGGACGCTGGGTGTGACGCTTGAGGAACCCTTTCTGCAACTGGCGTTTCTGGCGCTGCCGGTGATCCCGGCGCTGAAAATCACCGATCGCGGCATGGTCGACGTGGTGAAATTCGAAATCATCGCCTGACCTCGTGCACCCGCGCACAGACGCTGTCCGCGCAGCGGCGTATCGGCGCAGGCACGGGTGCGCTAGGATGGCGGGCAGGAGGCATATCATGAGCTGGAACCCGCTTCTCGACCCGCAAATCCCGATCGGAGATCAGGTCGATCTGATCGACCGGGTGATCGTCCCGCGCGTCAGCGATCTGAGCGGGTTGCAGGTGCGCCGGGCGCTGCCGGTGGCCGGGCGCAAGATGGTCGGGCCGTTCATCTTTTTCGACGAGATGATGCCGACCGAACTTTTGACCGGCCAAAGCGTCGATGTCGCGCCGCACCCGCATATCGGCCTTGCCACTGTGACCTACCTGTTTCAGGGCCGCCTGCATCACCGCGACAGCCTTGGCACCGATCAATGGGTCGAGCCCGGCGCGGTGAACCTGATGACGGCGGGCCATGGAATCACCCATTCCGAACGCACCGACACGCCCCAGCGCCCGCTGGCCCTGTCCGGCATCCAGACCTGGCTGGCATTACCAAAGGCGGATGAAGATCGCGCCCCGGCTTTTCAGCACGCCGAAAAAGCGGCGCTGCCGCTGCTTGAGGCCGAGGGCAAGAAACTGCGGCTGATTCTGGGTTCGGGCTATGGCGCCCGCGCGCCGCTGCAGACCTTCAGCGATACGATCTATGCCGACGCCCTGCTGGATCCCGGCGCCGGGCTGCCGCTGCCGGACGAACACGAAGAACGCGCGGTCTATGTGTTGTCCGGCGAAATCGAGGTGGCTGGCGATGTCTGGCCCGCCGGACGCATGCTGGTGTTCCGCAGTGGCGATGCGATCAGCCTGCGCGCGGGGGCGCAAGGCGCGCGTTTGATGATATTGGGCGGCGCCGCGATGGATGGCCGCCGCTATGTCTGGTGGAATTTCGTCGCTTCCAGCAAAGACCGGATCGACGCTGCCAAAGAGGCCTGGCGCGCCGGGGACTGGGCGCATGGCCGGTTCCGATTGCCGCCCGGCGACGATCAAAGTTTCGTCCCGGCGCCTGAAGTCTGATCTGCTTGGGGCGCTGCCCCAAACCCCGGAGTATTTCACCCAAGAAAAAGTGGCGGCTCTTTTTCTTGGTCCAAATACTCAAGCCCGCTCCAGTGCGGGCGGGGCGATGAAAATCCGGGCGCCGCGCCTTGGGCGAGAAACCTGTCATTTGGCGCAGATGGGCGCTTGACGCGGGTTTGCACCACGCCTAAAACCCCCCTCACGCCGGGCCAAGCCCGGGGGTAGCAGAGCGGTTGTAGCTCAGTTGGTTAGAGTACCGGCCTGTCACGCCGGGGGTCGCGGGTTCGAGCCCCGTCAACCGCGCCACTGCTTCCCCCCGAGATTGTCCGTTGCGATGCGCGGTTGTAGCTCAGTTGGTTAGAGTACCGGCCTGTCACGCCGGGGGTCGCGGGTTCGAGCCCCGTCAACCGCGCCACTTTCCCTTGAAGGTTTCCCATGTCCGCGATTGATAACATTCCGCTGAGCGTCGCCGTTCTGGCGGCTTTGACGCTGGGTCTGGCGCCGTTCGTGCCCGAGCCGCATATCTGGGAAAAGCTGAAGATGCTGGTGGCAGGCGATCTGGTGCGGCCGATCGATATATTCG
>NZ_JBFHDW010000096.1:0-8704 GCF_041584535.1 Actibacterium sp.
AATTCGATCTGGTCATCGGTGCAGAAGATATGCGCGTCATCCTGAGTAAAGCCCCGCACCCGCATGATCCCATGCAGCGCGCCCGAGGGCTCATACCGGTTACACGAGCCGAATTCCGCCATGCGCAGCGGCAGGTCGCGATAGGATTTCAGGCCCTGATTGAACACCTGCACATGGCAGGGACAGTTCATCGGTTTCAGCGCGTTAATGGCTTTTTCGCGAGCGTGTTCCTCGTCCACTTCGACGATGAACATGTTTTCCTGATAGTTGTCCCAGTGGCCGGATTTTTCCCACAGCTTGCGGTCCACCACTTGCGGCGTGTTGACCTCGACATAGCCACCGGCGTCCTGACGGCGGCGCATGTAATCCTGCAGCGTGGTGTAGATGCGCCAGCCGTTGGGGTGCCAGAACACCTGACCGGGGGCTTCTTCCTGCATATGGAACAGGTCCATCTCGCGGCCCAGCTTGCGGTGGTCGCGCTTGGCGGCCTCTTCCAGCATGTGCAGATGGGCTTTCAGGTCTTCCTTGTTCTTGAAGGCAACGCCATAGATCCGCTGCAGCATCGGGCGGTTGCTGTCGCCGCGCCAATAGGCCCCGGCCACGTTCATCAGACGGAATGAATCCGCCGGCAATTGCCCGGTGTTCTGCAGATGCGGGCCGCGGCACAGATCCTGCCAGTCGCCATGCCAATACATGCGGATCGGCTGGCCGTCATCGGGGATCATGTTGACCAGCTCGACCTTGTAGGGCTCGCCGTTGTCTTCGTAATGCTTGATCGCGCGGGCGCGGTCCCAGACCTCGGTGCGGACGGCGTCGCGGGCGTTGATGATGGCTTTCATCCGCGCCTCGATCGCGCCCAGATCTTCGGGGGTGAACGGCTCGGCGCGGTCGAAATCGTAATACCAGCCGTGCTGGATCACCGGGCCGATGGTGACTTTGACATCGGGCCACAGTTCCTGCACGGCGCGGGCCATGACATGCGCCAGATCGTGCCGGATCAGTTCCAGCGCCGGGGCGTCGTCCTTGAGCGTGTTGATGGCGATGGTTGCGTCGCTGGTGATCGGCCATTGCAGATCGTAATGCGCGCCGTTGACCGTGGCAGAGATCGCCTTTTTGCCCAGCGAGGTTGCGATGCTGGACGCAACTTCGGCAGGGGTCACGCCTGCGTCATAGTCGCGCGAATTGCCATCGGGAAAAGTGAGGGAAATCTGGGCCAATTTGGCTCTCCTCGTCAGTTTGGCGCCCACGGAACGCCCGGTTGCGGGTATGGTTCGCGGCCCTTTTCGCGAAAGGGCGGCGGGATGTCAATAAGCGCGGCAGGCGGGCAGGGGGTCATGGCGCGGTCGGGCGCGCAGGCTTGCGTTCGGACGCCCGGCCAGGTGCGGAGTTTGACGAGCCACCTGTATAAACGCCATCGCGATTTCCTGACGCGACCGGGGCCACAAAAGCCGAGGCTGGATCAGCCAATTGATCAGTGCCTGCGGCCTTGTTCGAATGCGATGTGCCGAACTGTAAGGCCCGACCGTGCCGCAGAAGGCGTGACCGCCTTCCGTATCGCAAGGCACCAAGGATAGGGAAAATCGGGGGAAATTTCAATGCGACCAAGCGGCGCGACCCGCCCCTATCGGGCAGGTCGCAGGCCGGTGGTCTTAGGCCAGCGCCGCCAGCCGCTCAAGCGCGGCGTTCAGCGTGGCGCGTTCATCGTGCTTTTGCGCAACCAGATCGCGGGTTTCATCAATCACCTCGTCCGGGGCGCTTTCGATGAATTTCGGGTTCTTCAGACGGCCCTCAAGCCCGCCCAGTTCCTTGGCCAGCTTTTGCAGGGTTTTCTCAAGCCGGGCCTTTTCCTCGACCACGTCGATCACATCGGCCAGCGGCAGGCCAAAGGCACCGCCTTCGGCTGCGATGGTGACACAGCCCTTAGGCAGGGCGTTGACCGCGGTCAGGCTTTCGATCCGGGCAAGGCGCTTGATCAGGGTCTCGTTCCGGTCCCATGCGGCGCGGCCAGCGGCGTCCAGTTCCAGTTGCAACATCGGCAGGTGCAGACCCGCAGGCACATGCATCTGCGCGCGGACCGAACGGATTTCCTCGATCAACCCGATGACCCAGTTCATCTCGCGGTCGGCCTCGGCATCGACCAGATCGGCGCCATAGGTCGGCCAGTCGGCATGGACCAGCAGCTTTTGCCGCGCGCCCAACGTGCCCCACAGTTCTTCGGTGATGAAGGGCATGATCGGGTGCAGCAGGATCAGGCACTGGTCGATGACCCACGCCATCGTTGCGCTGGTCTCGGCCTTGGTTGCGGCGTCGCCATCCAGCAGCAGCGGTTTCGAGAATTCCACATACCAGTCACAGACCTTGCCCCAGACAAAGGCATAAAGCGCCTGTGCGGCATCGTTGAAACGATAGGTCTCAAGCGCGGCATCGACCACTTCGCGCACGCGGGCGGTTTCGCCGATGATCCATTTGTTCACCGTGGCGCTGGGCTGCGGCACGGTGCCATCGGGCGCATAGCCTTCGAACACGCCGTTCATTTCGGCAAAACGCGCGGCGTTCCACAGCTTGGTGCCGAAATTCCGATAACCGGCGATGCGCTGCATATCCAGTTTCAGCACGCCGCCAAGGCTGGCCATCGCCGCATTGGTAAAGCGCAGCGCGTCGGCGCCGTATTCGTCGATGATTTCCAGCGGGTCGATGACGTTGCCGGTGGATTTCGACATCTTCTTGCCCTTGGCGTCGCGGACAAGGCCATGCAGGTAAACATCGTGGAACGGGATCTGATCCACCACGGCCAGTTGCATCATCATCATCCGGGCAACCCAGAAGAACAGGATGTCCTGGCCCGTGATCAGAACACTGGTCGGGAAGTATTTTTTGGTGCTTTCGTCCCAATGCGGCCAGCCCAGCGTGCCGATCGGCCACAGGCCCGAACTGAACCACGTGTCCAGAACGTCGGGGTCGCGGATCAGGGTTTTGCCGGGGGCTTGGGCTTGCGCCTCTTCCTCGGTTGGGGCGCAATATTGGTTGCCCTCATCGTCGAACCAAACCGGGATCTGGTGACCCCACCACAGTTGGCGCGAAATGCACCACGGCTCGATATTGTCCAGCCAGTGATAATAGGTTTTCTCGCCGCTTTCGGGCATGATTTTCACGTCGCCATTCCGCACCGCGTCCAGCGCCGGGCCGACGATTTTCGAGGTGTCGACGAACCATTGGTCGGTCAGCATCGGTTCGATCACCACTTTCGAGCGGTCGCCAAAGGGCTGCATGATCGGCTTGTTCTCGACAAAGGGCACCATGCCGCCATCGAAACAGACATTGCCGTCCTCGTTCGGCGCGCCCGGCACCATCACCGCCAGACCTTCGGCGGAAATATCTGCCACCACGCGTTTGCGCGCCTCGAACCGGTCAAGGCCGCGATAATCCTCGGGCACAAGGTTCAGCGCATCGGCCTCTGCCTCGGTCAGTTCAACCTCGCCACGGGCGACCTGCTGAGCAATTGCGGCGGCTTCGGCATAGGGCGCGCCATCGGCGCGCATATGGCCTTTGGTGTCCATCAGGCGATACATCGGGATGCCGCCACGCTTGGCGACCTGATAGTCGTTGAAGTCATGCGCGCCGGTGATCTTGACCGCGCCCGAGCCGAAATTCGGATCGGGATATTCATCGGTGATGATCGGGATCAGGCGGCGGTGTTCCTTGGGGCCGACCGGGATTTCGCACAGCATGCCGACAATCGGCGCATAGCGTTCGTCCGACGGATGCACCGCGACCGCGCCATCGCCCAGCATGGTTTCGGGCCGGGTGGTGGCGATCGAGATATAATCGCGCTCTTCCGAGAAGGTGACGGTCCCGTCCTCGTCCTTTTCGACATAGGTATAGGTCTGGCCACCAGCCAGCGGGTATTTGAAGTGCCACATGTGGCCCGCGACCTCGATATTCTCGACTTCGAGGTCGGAAATCGCGGTTTCGAAATGCGGGTCCCAGTTGACCAGCCGCTTGCCGCGATAGATCAGGCCCTTGTTATACATGTCCACGAAGACCTTGATGACGGCATCGTGGAAATTGCCCTCGGCCTCGTCCGCTGGGGCGCCTTCGGCACCCGACATGGTGAACGCGGTGCGGGTCCAGTCGCACGAGGCGCCCAGCCGCTTGAGTTGCTGCACGATGGTGCCGCCCGATTTGGCCTTCCATTCCCAGACTTTTTCAAGAAATGCCTCGCGGCCCAGCTCGCGGCGGCTGGGTTGCTGGGTCTCGGTCAGCATCCGCTCGACCACCATCTGGGTGGCGATACCGGCATGGTCGGTGCCGGGCTGCCACAGCGTGTCAATGCCCTGCATCCGCTTCCAGCGGATCAGGATGTCCTGTAGCGTGTTGTTGAACGCGTGGCCCATGTGCAGAACGCCGGTGACGTTCGGCGGCGGGATCATGATGCAATAGGTCTCGGCCCGGCTGGCATTGGCCCCGGCTACAAAACAGCCGGCCTTTTCCCAGGCCTCATACAGGCGGGTTTCGGCCTTGGCGGCATCAAAATTCTTTTCCATCGGCATCAGGGGGTATCCCACGTCAAAAACAGGTTTTCGGTGATCTACAGCCTGCGGGCGTCAAGGCCAACCCCTGAGAATGGCAGATCGTGCCGCCAACCCGGACAAGCGCCAGACAACAGGTTGTGAACCATTTCGCAAATCGAGGGGCTGGACAGCGGGCGTTCAGGTATTAGTCTGGACCTTGAGGTCAGGCAACAGGCGCCCAAGCGCAGCAGAGTGACAGCTCCTTTTCGCTGATCGCCCCGTCTGGCCGCTCGGGGGAGGCCAACCGATGGGTATTTTCGACCGGGTCAGAGCGTGGTTGCGGCGCGAACACGAGCCGCAAACGCACAGTCCGGTATTGGGCCGCAAGGCCGTCACGCATATCGTCATTCTGGATGGCACCCTGTCGTCGCTGGATCCGGGCGAAGAAACCAATGCCGGGCTGGCCTACAAGCTGTTGTCGCAGGCGCCGGGCGCGAACCTGTCGCTGTATTACGAATCCGGCATCCAGTGGGACAGCTGGCGGCAAAGCATCGATGTGATCATGGGACGCGGGATCAACCGGCAGATCCGCCGCGCTTATGGCTATCTGGCGTCGCGGTATCATCCCGGTGACCGGATTATCCTGATGGGCTATTCCCGTGGCGCCTTTGCGGTGCGGTCGCTGGCGGGGGTGCTGGACCGGGTCGGGCTGTTGAAATCGGTCCACGCGACCGAGCGCAACGTGCGTCAGGCCTACCGCCATTACGAAACCGGCGCGGCCAGCGATGTGGCGCGGGCGTTCAGCCGGGCCTATTGCTATGACCATACCGAGGTCGAGATGGTCGGCGTCTGGGACACGGTCAAGGCGCTGGGCCTGCGGCTGCCGCTGCTGTGGCGCCTGACCGAGCCGCGCTATGATTTCCACAACCACGAATTGGGCAAGGTGGTGAAACACGGGTTTCACGCGCTGGCACTGGACGAAAGCCGCGAGGTCTTTACCCCGGTGCTGTGGCAATGCCCCAGTCATTTTGACGGCCGGGTCGAGCAGGTCTGGTTCCGTGGCAGCCACGGCGATATCGGCGGTCAGCTCAGCGGGTTCGAAGAGGCGCGGCCGCTGGCGAATATCCCGCTGGTCTGGATGCTACGGCGGCTGGAAAGCTGTGATGTGCGCCTGCCCGAGGGCTGGATGGCGCAATTCCCTTGCGACGCCAACGCGCCGTCAGTCGGCAGCCTGCGCGGCTGGGGCAAGTTCTTTCTGATCCGCCACAAGCGGGTGGTGGGGCGCGACAGCTCGGAATCGATCCATCCCACCGCCATCAACCGCGCCCATCCCAGCAGTTTGCCGGTTTACCAGCCCTCTCAGGCTACCGCGCCCAACGACGGGTCGATGGCCACACCCAGCGCCTGACAGATGTCGCGGGTCAGTTGCGGTTTGTTCAGGGTATAGAAATGCAGATCCTCGACCCCGCCTTTCAGCAGTTTCTCGGACATATCCACCGCCAGATCGATTGACAGCGCCTCGGCGCCCTCGGGACCGGCGGCCTCGAATTTCTCGTCCAGCCATGCCGGAACCGGCGTGCCGCAGCGGGTGGCGAATTTCTTGACGCCATTCCAGTTCTCGATCGGCAAGAGGCCCGGAATGATCGGCGCGTCGATCCCGGCTTTCTGGCATTTGTCGCGGAAGCGGAAATAGGTGTCGGGCTCAAAGAAAAACTGGGTGATGGCCGAGTCAGCCCCGGCGTCGATCTTGTGCTTCAGCCAGATCACATCGGAATTTTCATCCGTGGCCTCGGGATGCGGATCGGGATAGGCGCCGACGCGGATCTTGAACTTGCCGGTCTCGGCCAGCGCCTCGACCAGTTCAGCCGAGTTGGCAAAGCCTTGCGGATGGGCGCTGAAATGGCCCTGGCCCTTGGGCGGATCGCCCCGCAGGGCGACGATTTCGGTCACGCCGGCCTCGGCATAGGCTTTAACGATCTCCATCGTTTCCTCGCGCGAGGCGTCGACGCAGGTCAGGTGCGCGGCCACGTTCAGCCCGTAATTCTTGTGGATGGTCGCCACCGCATCATGGGTCAGCTTGCGGGTGGTGCCGCCAGCGCCATAGGTCACCGAGACGAATTCCGGCTTCAGCGGCGCCAGCGCGCGCACGGTGTCCCACAGGCGGAACGATGCCTCAAGCGATTGCGGCGGGAAAAACTCGAAAGAAACGCGGGGGGCGCTGGTGGCGGTCATGGCTGTCTCATCTGGGGAAGTTCGATTTTGGCCCTTGTGACATAAATGCAGTTGTGAAACAAATTCATAATTCTCAAGAACAATATGAAATCTGTTCCAAGATGCATCTCGAACTGCGCCACCTTCGCACCATTCGCGCCATCCACGAGGCGGGCGGTCTGGCCCGTGCGGCGGACCTTTTAAACATGACGCAATCGGCGCTGTCGCATCAGGTCAAAGGCCTGGAAGAACAGGTCGGGATGGAATTGTTCGTGCGGCGCTCGAAACCGCTGAAACTGTCTTCGGCCGGGATGAAACTGTTGCGGCTGGCCGAACGGGTCCTGCCCGAGGTCGCCGCCACCGAAGAAGAATTCCGCGCCTTGTTGTCGGGCAAATCCGGGCGGCTGCATATCGCGATGGAGTGCCACGCCTGTTTCGACTGGCTGCTGCCGGTGCTGAAAGATTTCCGCAAGACATGGCCCGAGATCGACGTCGATATCCGCGCGGGCCTGTCCTTTGGCGCGTTGCCGGCGCTGCGGCGGGAAGAGGTCGATCTGGTGATCTCGTCCGACCCCGAAGACATTCCCGGCATCACCTTTCTGCCGCTGTTCGACTATGCCCCGGCCTTTATCGCCGCCCGGACCCATCCCTTGGCCAAGAAAGCCTATATCGAGGCCGAGGATCTGCGCGATCAGCAACTGTTCACCTATCCGATGGACCGCTCGCGTCTGGATGTGTTCAAGGAACTGCTGACCCCGGCCCGGGTCGAGCCGCGCGCGGTGCGTCAGGTCGAACTGACGGCGGTGATCCTGATGCTGGTGGCTTCGGGGCGCGGGGTGGCGGTGCTGCCCGATTGGGTGGTGCGTGAAGAGGGCGACGCGGATGAACTGATCACCCGCCCGCTGACCAAGGACGGCGTCACCCGCCGCATGTATGCCGCCGTGCGCGAAGAGGACGCCTCCAAACCGTTCATGGCGCATTTCACCCGTCTGGCCCGCACCGAACCGGTGAAACTGCAACGGCGCTGAACGGCGCGAATTTCACGGCGATCATCCAAGACGGCTGCAAGGCTTGGCAAGCGGCGCGCATCGGCGTATACGCGCGGCCTGACAAAGGAGCCCCCGATGCAAGGCAGCGCGAATCTCAACATCATGATCAAGGCCGCCCGGAAGGCTGGCCGCAGTCTGGTCAAAGACTTCCGCGAGGTCGAGAACCTGCAGGTCTCGATGAAAGGCGCGGGCGATTTCGTCAGCCGCGCCGATCTGGCGGCGGAAAAGATCATCCGCGATGAACTGATGACCGCGCGCCCGAATTACGGCTGGGTTGGCGAAGAAAGCGAACCCGTCGAAGGCATCGACCCGACCCGCCGCTGGCTGGTCGATCCGCTGGATGGCACCACCAACTTTCTGCACGGCCTGCCGCATTGGGCGATCTCGATCGGGCTGGAACACAAGGGCGAAATCGTCGCTGCCGTGGTGTTCGACGCCGCTAAGGAAGAGATGTTCTATGCCGAAAAAGGCGCGGGCGCCTGGATGAACGATACCCGCCTGCGGGTGTCGGGTCGCCACAAGATGATTGAATCGATCTTTGCCACCGGCGTTCCGTTCGGTGGCCGCCGCGATCTTCCGGCAACGCTGCAGGATCTGGCCCGGCTGATGCCGCAATGCGCTGGCGTGCGGCGCTGGGGCTCGGCGGCTCTGGATCTGGCCTATGTCGCCGCTGGCCGCTACGACGGCTTTTGGGAGCGTGGCCTGAATGCGTGGGATCTGGCCGCGGGCGTGCTGCTGGTGCGCGAGGCCGGTGGTATGATCGCCCCGATCAACCCGGATGGCAACATTCTGGAAGATGGCGAAGTCATCGCTTCGAACGAGCCGATCTTCGACACCTTCGCCAAGGTCATCCGCGCCGCCTAAAGCGGGTTCCCAGCCATTAAAAAGCCCGGATTTGTGCTTAGGCTCCGGGCCATGAAAACCCTGTCCCGA
>NZ_JBFHDW010000097.1:0-8653 GCF_041584535.1 Actibacterium sp.
AGGGGTAGGTCGCGTTGTACCGGAAGAAGACGTTGAAATCGGGGATGTCGCGCTTGTCGCCTTTCTCGAACTCGAAGAACCCGGTCATAGAATTGGCGATCACCTCGGCGTCCGCGCCGACATATTCCGCGCGGCTCAGGATCTCGACCGCTTCGGGCCGGTTGGCGTTGTCGTTCTCGTCCAGCCACATGGCCGCGCGGATCAGCGCGCGAACAACCGCCTTCGTGGTGTTGGGGTTCTCGGTGACAAACTCTTCGGTCAGCCCGAACACCTTTTCGGGGTTGTTCTTCCAAAGCTGATAGTCGGTGATCACCGGCACGCCGATGCCTTTGAACACCGCCTGCTGGTTCCATGGCTCGCCGACGCAGTAGCCATGGATGGTGCCGGCCTCCATCGTGGCGGGCATCTGCGGCGGTGGGGTCACGGAAAGCAGCACGTCCGCGTCGATCTGGCCCGAGATATTTTCGGGGCTGTAGTAACCGGGGTTAATCCCACCCGCAGCCAACCAATAGCGCAATTCGTAATTGTGGGTCGACACCGGGAAGACCATGCCCATGTTGAACGGCTTGCCTTCGTTGCGGTATTTGTCGACGACCGGTTTCAGCGACGCGGCCGAGATCGGATGCTTGGGCTTACCGGCATCGTCATATTCGATATAGGGCTTCATTTCTTCCCAGATCTGGTTCGACACGGTGATGCCGTTGCCGTTCAGGTCCATCGAGAAGGGGGTGATGATATGGGCCTCGGTGCCGAAACCGATGGTGGCGGCCAGCGGCTGACCGGCCAGCATATGCGCGCCGTCCAGTTCGCCGTCGATCACGCGGTCCAGCAGAACCTTCCAGTTCGCCTGCGGCTCAAGCGTGACGAACAGACCTTCGTCCTCGAAATAGCCCTTCTCATAGGCGACGGCCAGCGGCGCCATGTCTGTCAGTTTGATGAAGCCGAATTTCAGCTCGTCTTTTTCAACGTCCAGCATCTCGGCGAAGCTGGGGCTGGCCAGACAGGTAGTGGCCGCGAGGAGTGCAAGTAGCTTGTTCATGTCTCGTCGTTCCCTTTGGTGGCGCCCGGAGGAGGGGCGTAAAAAACAAAAAAGCCGCTGACCAACTCTGCCGGTCTGGCAAAGGGTCGAGCGGCTGTGCTCGGGTTACCCGCATCTGTGTGGGTGAATTCTGAAACGGAACGCCCTTGCTCCGTTAAGACCTATTGTGCAAGCGCAGCATCACAGGTCAAGCGCTTGTGCATCCGCAGTCGATTTTTCGCGGTCGCAGCATAGGCCAGACATAAGCTGATCATTTTTTAGGCGCGTTTTTGGGGTAAGGGTCAAAAACCTGAGCGTCAAAAAAAGCATCTGGTTGGAGAATCAAATTGCCGTTTTCGGTCGCCACGGCGGTCTCGTGCGTCAGCGACCCTTCCAGCTTTTCCGACGCGCCCGGCAGCACCGCGCCGAGGTCGCGCAGGTTGCGGCGGTAAAGGTCCGAGCGGAACACATCGCGCGCTGTCGTCATCGCCGTCGCCCGGTCCAGCCCGGTGCGGGCCGCCAACCGGCTGGCGATCCACGCCGCCTGAGATTTCCACGGAAAGGTCGCCGCGCCCCGGAAAAACTCCAGATAATTCGGCACCGAACGCAGCTCGCCCCGTGGCGAGATCACCAGACGCCCGGTCAATTCGCGCTCGATCACCTCGGCGCTGACATTCAGGTATTCGGGCCGGGCCAGAATTTCGGACGCGGTCATGGTGTTGCCGGCATCGGACAACCAGCGCCCCGCCCGCCAGACCGCGCGCATCAGGCGGCGGGTCAGGTCGGGCTCGGAATGGGTCCAGTCGTGCCGCACCGCCAGCACCTTTTCCGGGGCAAAGCGCCAGATCGCGGCGCCGGGCAACAGTAATTCGCCGACGCCATCCTCAACCGCGATCGAGCCCCAAGGCGCACCAACACAGAAAGCGTCGATTTCGCCCGCTTCCATCGCCTGAGCCATCAGCGGCGGCGGCACGGTCTTGATCTGCAAATCCTGCGGCGCCGACATGCCCAGCGCGCCCAGCCAGTAATAAAGCAGGTCGGCATGCATCGAGAACGGGAACGGCACGCCGATCCGGGGCTGGGTTTCCGAGGCCGCGATCAGGGCCTTGCCCGCCGCCCGCGCATCGGAAAAATCGTTGTGATAGCCATTGGCGCGCATTTTTGCCGCCAGATCGGTCGAAACGCCGATCACGTCGCCATTCACCGACAGCACCATCAGCGCATCCAGCCGGGTCGCCATGCCGCCAAGCCCCAGCGCCATCGCCACCGGCACAGGTGCCAGCATATGCGCGGCCTCGATCTGGCCCATCACCAGAAGATCGCGCAGGGTCGACCACGAAGGCGCGGCGCGCAGGGTCAGGTCCAGACCTTCTTCGGCGCCATAGCCCAATTCGCGGGCAATGATCAGCGGCGCCGCATCGACCAGCGGGATGAACCCAGCCTCAAGCCGCACACCGCTCATGACAACAGCCCCGCCGCCGTGACCAGCGCCTGCGCCACATCGACAACCTTGCGGCCCTGATCCATCGCGGTTTTGCGCAGCAGCGCATAGGCGGCGTCTTCTTCGATGCCGCGCGCCTTCATCAACAGGCCCTTGGCGCGGTCGATGACCTTGCGTTCCTCCAGCGCGCGCTTGGTGGCCTCAAGTTCGGTGCGCATGCGCTGGAACATGTGAAACCGGGCAATCGCGGCATCCAAAATCGGCTTGATCCGGTCGGCGCGCAGGCCATCGACCACATAGGCCGACACCCCGGCCTCGATCGCGGCCTTGGTCAGGCTGTCGTCGGATTGATCGACGAACATCGCCACCGTGCGCTCCATCGGTCCCGAGGCCAGCGCCAGTTCCTCAAGCATATCGCGCGACGGGCTGGCGATATCCACCAGCACGACATCGGGGTTCTGTTCGGAAATCTTGCGCGCCAGCCCGGTTTCTTCCGAGATCACCGAAATATCGTGATCGCCCGCCTCGCGCAGGCTGTCCACGATCAGCAAGGCGCGGTCGCGGTCACGTTCGACGACTACGATAGACAGTGGTTTGGGCATTTCCGACTCCGGGCCTGTGCCTCACAGCTTGAATACTGCATTGCAGAAAAGTAAAAGCCCTGCCCCGGTCGAATAAATAAGACTTTTCGCTCATGGGTGAAAATTTAGACCTTCTCAGATTTTTCGCCCATGATTTCAGCACATCCCCGACGCGGCTTTCGCTTTTCAGCCCGCCCCGGCCCTGCCATGATCGCGGCCATGATCGACAAGCTTGAAATGTTCATCGCGCTCGCCAAACACGAGCACTTCGGCCGCGCCGCGCAGGAGTGCGGCGTGACGCAGCCGTCGCTGTCGGCGGCGATCAAACAGCTTGAGGATCAGTTGGGCGTGATGCTGGTCTGGCGCGGCTCGCGGTTTCGCGGCCTGACCCCCGAAGGCCAGCGCGTGCTGCAATGGGCGCGGCAGATCGTCGGCGACGCCCGCACCATGCGCGAGGACATGCGCGCGGTGAAACAAGGGCTGTCGGGGCGGCTGCGGCTGGCGGTGATCCCGACCGCGCTGGCAATGGTGCCGCGCCTGACCGCACCCTTGGCCGCCGCGCATCCCAACCTGCATTTCACCATCCAATCGGGGAATTCGTCGGAAATCCTGCAACTGCTGGACAACCTCGGCATCGACGCCGGGCTGACCTATCTGGAAAATGAACCTCTGGGCCGGGTCATCACCGTGCCGCTGTATGAAGAGGACTATCACCTTGTCACCCGCAGCGACGCCGCGCTGGCCGGGCGCACGCGGGTGACATGGGCCGATCTGGGCGAGGTGCCGCTGTGCCTGCTGACCCCTGACATGCAGAACCGCCGGATCATCAACCAACACCTGTCCCTGACCAGCGGCGCCGCCCCTGCCCCTCGGATTGAATCGAATTCGGTGGTGACGCTGATCTCGCATGTGATGCAGGGCGACTGGGCAACGATCCTGCCGATCCAGACTGCGGATTTGTTTCTGCGGGCCGGCGATCTGGTGGCGGTTCCGATTTCCGACCCGGCCGCACGGCACCGGGTCGGGCTGGTCGCCCCCCACCGCGAGCCTCATACCCCGGTGCTGGAGGCATTGCTGGACGCGGCGCGAAAACTCAGCGTTTGATAGGCATATCCTATCAAACAACGGAAATGCAGCATTGATTTTGCGTTCAATGGCGCGTCAGAATGGGGCGCCGATGCAGGGAGGGATCGCATGGCCCAGCCAGACAAGACCATGGTGCAGTCGCATGTGCGCGAGATCGCGCAGGCGCATGCCACGCGCGAAGGGCCGCTTTTGCCCATTCTGCACGCGGTGCAAGCCGAATTCGGCCATATCCCCGACGCCGCCTTGCCGGTGATCGCCGATGTGCTGAACATCAGCACCGCCGAGGTGCATGGCGTCGTGACCTTTTACCATGATTTCCGCAGCAAACCGGCCGGGCGCTCGGTCCTGAAAATCTGCCGCGCCGAGGCCTGTCAGTCGATGGGTGGCAAGGCGCTGGCTGAACGGGCGCAAGCGGCCTTGGGCGTGGACTGGCATGAAACCACCGCTGACGGCGCGGTGACGCTGGAGCCGGTCTATTGTCTGGGCCTGTGTTCCTGCGCCCCGGCGGCGATGCTGGATGACCGGCTGCAGGCGCGGCTGAATGAGACCACGCTGGACGATCTGATCGCCGAGGCCCGTGCATGACCCTGACCTTTTATATCCCGCATGACAGCAGCGCCCTTGCGCTTGGCGCCGAACAGGTCGAACAGGCGATCCGCGATCAGGCGTTGCTGCGCGGACAGGACATTCACATCATCCGCAATGGCACCCGAGGGATGACCTGGCTGGAACCGCTGGTCGAAATCGACGGCCCGAATGGCCGCACCGCCTTTGGCCCGGTCGCGCCCGCTGATGTGCCGGGGCTGTTCGATGCGCCTGACAGCCATCCGCGCGCCTTGGGGCCGGTCGAGGACATCGCGTTCTTTGCCCGCCAGACCCGGCTGACCTTTGCCCGTTGCGGCCTGATCGACCCGCTGTCGCTTGAAGATTACCGCGCCCACGGCGGCCTTGCCGGTCTACGGGCCGCGCTGGACATGGACCCGGCCCAGATCGTGCAGACCGTCACCGACAGCGGCTTGCGCGGGCGCGGCGGCGCGGGCTTTCCCACCGGCATCAAGTGGAAAACCGTGGCCGATTGCGCCGGTCCGCAGAAATACATCATCTGCAATGCCGACGAGGGTGACAGCGGCACCTTTGCCGACCGGATGCTGATGGAGGGCGACCCGTTCACCCTGATCGAAGGCATGGCCATCGCCGGGATCGCGGTCGGCGCCACGCGCGGCTATGTCTACCTGCGCTCGGAATATCCTCAGGCAATCCTGGTGATGAACGCCGCGATCGAGATCGCCCGGGCGGGCGGCATTCTGGGTGATGCGGTTCTGGGCACCGGCCCGGCCTTTGACATCGAGGTCCGCGTTGGCGCGGGCGCCTATGTCTGTGGCGAGGAAACCAGCCTGCTGAACAGTCTGGAAGGCAAGCGCGGCGTCGTGCGCGCCAAGCCGCCCCTGCCCGCGCATGAGGGCTTTCTTGGCCGCCCCACGGTGGTGAACAACGTGATCTCGCTGGCCTCGGTGCCGGTCATTCTGGAAAAGGGCGCGGCGCATTATGCCGGGTTCGGGCTGGGCCGGTCACGCGGCACGATCCCGATTCAGATCGCGGGCAATGCCCGGTTCGCCGGGCTGTTCGAGTCCGGGTTCGGCATGACGCTTGGAGCATTGGTCGATGATATCGCCGGTGGCACCGCCAGCGGTCGCCCGGTCAAGGCGGTGCAGGTGGGCGGCCCCTTGGGCGCCTATTTCCCGCGCGCCCTGTTCGATACCGCCTTTGGCTACGAGGAATTCGACGGCGCCGGGGGCCTGATCGGCCATGCTGGCGTGGTGATTTTCGATGACAGCGCCGACATGCTGTCACAGGCACGGTTCGCGATGGAATTCTGCGCGGTGGAAAGCTGTGGCAAATGCACCCCGTGCCGGGTCGGTGCGGTGCGCGGCGTTGAAACCATCGACCGCATCGCCGCCGGAGACCCGGCCGCGCCCGACCTTCTGGCCGACCTCTGTGATACCATGCGCGAGGGGTCGCTCTGCGCGCTGGGGGGCTTTACCCCCTTCCCGGTGATGAGCGCCATCACGCATTTCCCCGAAGATTTCACATCGTCCAAGGAGGCTGCGGAATGAAAGATTTCATCATCCCCGATGCTGATTTCGGCACCCCGGCCAGCACCTCGAAAACGCTTGTCTCGCTGACCATCGACGGCCACCGGATCACCGTTCCCGAAGGCACCAGCGTCATGCGCGCCGCGGCCCATGCCGGGATCAGCGTGCCCAAGCTGTGCGCCTCGGACAATATGGAGGCGTTCGGGTCTTGCCGCCTGTGTCTTGTCGAAATCCAAGGCCGCAAGGGCACGCCCGCATCCTGCACCACGCCGGTGGCCGAGGGCATGGAGGTCCACACCGAAACCCCGAAGCTGGCCAAGCTGCGGCGCGGGGTGATGGAGCTGTATATCTCGGATCACCCGCTGGATTGCCTGACCTGCGCCGCCAATGGCGATTGTGAATTACAGGATATGGCCGGGGCCGTCGGCCTGCGCGATGTGCGCTATACGCCGGGCGACAACCATTTCGAGACCCGCCAGAACGGCGAGGCCAACCCGCTGTATATCCCGCAGGACGCCTCGAACCCGTATTTCACCTATGACCCGGCGAAATGCATCGTCTGCTCGCGCTGCGTCCGGGCCTGCGAAGAGGTGCAGGGCACCTTCGCCCTGACCATTGAAGGCCGCGGTTTCGACAGCCGCGTTGCCAGCGGCGCCGGGCAGGATTTCCTGTCGTCGGATTGCGTCTCGTGCGGGGCCTGCGTTCAGGCCTGCCCGACCGCCACCTTGCAGGAAAAATCCATCATCGAGATGGGCCAGCCCGATCACTCGGCCATCACCACCTGCGCCTATTGCGGCGTCGGCTGCAGCTTCAAGGCCGAGATGAAGGGCGATCAGCTGGTGCGGATGGTGCCTTACAAGCACGGCAAGGCCAATCGCGGCCATAGCTGCGTCAAGGGCCGGTTCGCCTATGGCTATGCCAACCACAAGGACCGCATCCTGAACCCGATGATCCGCGACACGATCGACCAGCCGTGGCGCGAAGTCAGTTGGGACGAGGCGCTGAGTTTCACCGCCGCCCGCCTGCGCGACATTCAGGCCAGACACGGCGTCGATGCGATTGGCGGCATCACCTCGTCGCGCTGCACGAATGAGGAAACATTCCTTGTTCAAAAGATGATCCGTGCGGTTTTTGGAAACAATAACGTCGATACCTGCGCCCGCGTCTGCCACTCACCCACCGGCTATGGTTTGAAAACCACCTTTGGCACCTCGGCCGGGACGCAAGATTTCGACAGCGTCGAGCACACCGACATCGCCATCATCATCGGCGCCAACCCGACCGACGGCCACCCGGTCTTTGCCAGCCGTCTGAAGAAACGCCTGCGGGCGGGGGCCAGGTTGATCGTGATCGACCCGCGCCGCATCGACATGGTGCGCAGCCCGCATATCGAGGCCGCGCATCATCTGGCGCTGACCCCCGGCACCAATGTAGCGGTGCTGACGGCGCTGGCGCATGTGATCGTGACCGAGGGACTGGTGGACGAAAACTTTGTCCGCGAACGCTGCGACATCGAGGCCTTTAACGACTGGGCCGCTTTCGTCGCTCAGGACCGCCACAGCCCCGAAGCCACCCAGATGCTGACCGGCGTCTTGGCCGAGGATCTGCGCGCCGCAGCGCGCCTCTATGCCACCGGCGGCAATGGCGCGATCTATTACGGGCTGGGCGTGACCGAACATTCCCAAGGCTCGACCACCGTGATGGCGATTGCCAACCTTGCGATGGCGACCGGCAATATCGGCCGCCCCGGCGTTGGGGTAAACCCGTTGCGCGGTCAGAACAACGTGCAGGGCAGTTGCGACATGGGCAGCTTTCCGCACGAGTTGCCCGGCTATCGCCACGTCAATGACGACGCCACCCGCGAAGTGTTCGAAGGCCTTTGGGGCGTCAGCCTCAGCGATGAACCCGGCCTGCGCATCCCCAATATGCTGGACGCCGCCGTCGATGGCACCTTCCGCGGGCTTTACGTTCAGGGCGAGGACATCCTGCAATCCGACCCCAACACCAAGCATGTCGCGGCGGGCCTTGCGGCGATGGAGTGCGTTATCGTCCACGACCTTTTTCTGAATGAAACCGCCAACTATGCGCATGTGTTCCTGCCCGGCTCGACCTTCCTTGAAAAGGACGGCACCTTTACCAACGCCGAGCGCCGGATCAACATGGTGCGTCAGGTGATGGCGCCCAAGAACGGCATGGCCGACTGGGAGGTCACTCAGGCGCTGGCCAATGCGCTGGGCGCGGGCTGGACCTATACGCATCCGTCTCAGGTGATGGATGAAATAGCCGCCACAACCCCTTCATTTGCAAGGGTGAATTACGAATTGCTTGAGCGCGAGGGTTCCATCCAGTGGCCCTGTAACGACGCCAACCCGCTGGGCACGCCGGTCATGCATATGGATGGTTTCGTGCGCGGCAAGGGCAACTTTGTCGTCAC
>NZ_JBFHDW010000098.1:0-8638 GCF_041584535.1 Actibacterium sp.
CGGTCTCGATTTCAATGCTGGCGCCGTCCACCGCACGAAATCCGCCGAAATGCTTGTGAATGCCCGTTGCGACGATCATTCCCCAACCCCCCATGGACCTTTGGTCCTTGTTGGGGCTGGCCCGCGCAAGGCAGGCCAGCCCGATCGTTTAGCGGTATTTCACCGTGGTGATGACGCCGTCTTTGACTTCGATCTCGCGATAGCTGCCAGCGTTTTCGCCGGGGCCGATCAGTTCGACATCGGTGGCGCCGACATAGTCGATGTCCCCGCCTGCGGCGAGAATTTCCAGCGCCTTGCCCAGTTCACCCGGATAGATCGGTTCGCCCGGAGCGTTGGCGACCATTTCCACCTTGTCTTTGAAATCGGCCGACATGGACGATCCTGCGGCCTGCATCGCCAGCAGCAGCAGCGCCGCCGCGTCATAGGCTTCCGAGGCATAGGGCGAGGTCGGATCGAACGCGTCGCCGACCATTTCCGCGTATTTCGCGGCACCCGGGCTGTCGGTCCCGGCCAGCTGGCCGAACGAGCCGTCGATATCCTTGCCGAACTTGTCGGTCAGGGCGTCAGAAATCATACCGTCGGGCAGAACAAAGGTTTCGAACGCCCCAGCGTCCAGTGCCGCCTGAATGATGCCCGCGCCACCCTGATCGACGTAACCGGCCACAACCAGAGCATCGCCACCGGCCGAAGCCAGCGCGCCGACTTCGGCGGCGTAATCGGCCTTGCCATCCTCATGCGAGGCGCTCAGCGTCACGGTGCCGCCAGCAGCGGCGTAAGAGGCGACAAAGCTGTCGGCCAGACCCTTGCCATAGTCGTTGGTGGTATAGGTCACGGCAACCGAAGTGATGCCGCGTTCCATCAGGATGTCCGCCATGACTTCGCCCTGACGTGCATCCGACGGGGCGGTGCGGAAGAACAGGCCGTTATCTTCGGCAGTGGTCAGCGCCGGCGAGGTGGCCGAGGGCGAAATCATCACAACGCCGTTCGGCACCGCCACGTTGGCCAGAACCGCGCCGGTCACGCCCGAACAATCGGCGCCCATGATCGCGGCCACGCCTTCGGCGGTGATCAGACGCTCGGCAGCAGCAGTGGCAGCGGCGGAATCGACACAGGTGCTGTCAGCCCGCACCGCTTCGACCATGGCGCCACCCAGCAGCTTGCCCGAGTTCGACACTTCGTTGATCGCGATCTCGGCGCCGCCCGCGATTTGCGGAGTCAGCGATTCAATCGGGCCGGTAAAGCCCAGCAGAACGCCGATTTTCACAGTGTTCCCATGCGAAGCCGCAAAGGCCGAGCTGGACGCGACAGCGGTCAAGGCGGTCGCCAATAGCAGTTTCTTCATTATGTAACTCCCTTATTGGAACAGATGTTCTGAACCAAAGCGTAGAGTGCCTGTTCTTAAAAGAAAAGCCTGCGCCAACAGGTCACTTTAACGAATTTTCGCAGCGTCACTCGGGGCGGGCGGCCTCGGCAGTGGGCGCGGCCCCTTGTGTGCCGCGTTCGCGGTAGGGTGTGGTGCCATATTGCGCCCGGTAGCATTTCGAAAAATGCGAGGGCGAAGCAAAGCCGCAGGCCAGCGCGACGTTGATCACGCTCATATCGGTTTGCATCAGCAGGTTGCGGGCCTTGGACAAGCGCAATTCCATATAGTGGCGCTTGGGGCTGCGTTTCAGATAGCGGCGGAACAGCCGCTCCAGTTGCCGCGTGCTCATCCCGGCCTCTTGCGCCAGCTGCGCCGGGCTGATCGGGTCTTCCAGATTGGATTCCATCTGGCGGATGACCTGACCCAGCTTGGGATGACGCACACCGATCCGGGTCGGAATTGACAGGCGCTGGCTGTCGCCATCGGTGCGGATCGACGAATAGATCAGCTGATCCGCCACCGCATTGGCCAGATCGTCACCGTAATCATCGGCGATCAGTTTCAGCATCAGGTCGATCGACGAGGTGCCGCCAGCGGTGCTTAGACGGTTGCCGTCGATCACGAACACTGAATGGGTCAGGGCCACGTCGGTGAAATCTTCCTCGAACCCGTCCTGATTTTCCCAGTGGATCGTCGCCCGCTTGCCATCCAGCAACCCGGCCCGCGCCAGCACATAGGCGCCGGTGCACAGCCCGCCGATGGTCAAGCCGCGCCGCGCCTCGCGCCGCAACCAGTTCAACAACGGTTTCGTGGTCGCGGCCTGAACGTCGATGCCGCCACAGACCAGCGCCACGTCGTCGCGCCCCAGCACCGGCAAATCGCTGTCGACCGCAAAAGCGACACCGTTTGAACAGGCCACCGGCGCACCGGTTTCGCTTGTCAGGGTCCAGTCATAAAGGGGTTGCCCGGACATGCGATTGGCCAGCCGCAACGGTTCGATTGCACAGGCAAAGCTGAGCATGGTAAACTGCGGCAACAGCACGAAAACAAACCGCCTTGGCCGGGCGGGCGGTGCAGACACCGTAACCTTGAACGCAGTTTCCGCCGGTTTTTTCAAATCAATCTCGTTTGGTTTCGGCGCAGCGAAACAGGTTTACCGCCGGGGATCAAGATGTGGCGGCGCCGCAGCCCTTAGTGGGCCGGGCGGTTCGGGCCGATTTCAGGCTGGCATGGCTGAAAGGGTTTGCGTATAAGCACAGCCCTGACAACGACGTTTCGGGAGCGAGACAATGACCAAGTGGCAAAAATCCGACTGGCGCAGCAAGCCTCGCGTGCAGATGCCCGATTATACCGACCCGGCGGCGCTGAAGGCCGTCGAGGCTCAGCTCGCAAAATACCCGCCGCTGGTGTTCGCTGGCGAGGCCCGGTCGCTGAAGGCCAAGCTGGGCGCCGCCTCGCGCGGCGAGGCCGTCCTGTTGCAGGGCGGCGATTGCGCCGAAAGCTTTGCCGAATTCAGCGCCGACACCATCCGCGACACCTTTAAGGTGCTGTTGCAGATGGCGATCGTGCTGACCTTTGGCGCCAAGGTGCCGGTTATCAAGGTTGGCCGCATGGCCGGTCAGTTCGCCAAGCCGCGCTCGGCCCCGACCGAGACCATCGGCGGCGTCGAATTGCCCAGCTATCGCGGCGACATCATCAACGGCTTTGATTTCACCCCCGAAGCCCGCATTCCCGACCCGCAGCGCATGTTGCAGGCCTATACGCAGGCTGCGGCGTCGCTGAACCTGTTGCGGGCGTTCTCAAAGGGCGGTTTCGCCGATATTCACCGCGTTCACAGCTGGACGCTGGGCTTTACCGACCGCGAGGAATCCGAGAAATACCGCGAGATGGCGGAACGGATCTCGGACACGCTGGACTTTATGTCGGCTGCCGGCGTCACCGCCGACACCACCGCCAAGATGAGCCAGGTCGATTTCTACACCAGCCACGAGGCGCTGCTTCTGGAATATGAAGAGGCCCTGTGCCGCATCGATTCCACCAGCGGCCTGCCGGTGGCGGGCTCGGGTCACATGATCTGGATCGGCGACCGCACCCGTCAGCCCGACGGTGCGCATGTGGAATTCTGCCGTGGCGTTCTGAACCCGATCGGTCTGAAATGCGGGCCGACCACCACCGCCGAAGACCTGAAGGTTCTGATGCAAAAGCTGAACCCCGAAAACGAGGCCGGGCGTCTGACCCTGATCGCCCGTTTCGGTGCCGGCAAGGTTGGCGACCACCTGCCGCGCCTGATCAAGGCGGTGCAGGAAGAAGGCGCGAACGTGCTCTGGACCTGCGACGCGATGCACGGCAACACGATCAAGTCGGCCTCGGGGTATAAGACCCGGCCGTTCGATTACGTGCTGGCCGAGGTGCAGGAGTTCTTTGCCATCCACAAGGCCGAGGGCACGATCCCCGGCGGTGTGCATTTCGAGATGACCGGCAAGGACGTGACCGAATGCACCGGCGGTGTCCGTGCTGTGACCGACGAGGACCTGTCGGATCGCTATCACACCGCTTGCGATCCGCGCCTGAATGCCAGCCAATCGCTGGAACTGGCCTTCCTCGTTGCCGAGGAACTGTCCAGCCGCCGCCACGAGGCGCATCGCGCGGTGATGTAAGCGGCTCAGGCCGTCAGGATTTGACCAGATACAAGGCCGGGCGCGATGCGTCCGGCCTTATGCGTTCCGGGGCGTTTTCGGGGTGCGCGGCGTTGGCGGTTGGCGTCGCAATTGGCCGCGCGTTCAATCCGGTGATGCGGAACCGCCGTGGCGCATGGCCGATGCGGCCCTTGGTCACCAGACAACCCAAGGCCCGCGACACTTGCCCGTCATCGCCTAACAATGGCAGCAGGATCATCTCGGCGCTCAACCCCGGTTTGCCGATGCCCCATTCGGCGCTCAGGCTGAACCGCAGCGCCATTGGCGTATCGAACAGCGCCGCGATATGCGGTTCCATCTCGGCCCGGGCCTCAGGCGTCAGCAGCGCACTCAGCGGCATGCCGCGCAGGTCCATCCCCAACAGCGGCGCCAGCGCCTGACCGGACAGCCGAAACCGCACCACATGCGGCGCGATCCGTTCAAGGATGAACACATTCGGCAAGGCGCGGCTTAGCCCGCGCGGGTCGATCTGGGCACGGGCGGGCAGGGTCGGCCCCTGACGCAGCCCGTGCCAATAGGCCTCGACCTCGTTGATCAGATGCATGGGCGCGCCCGCCTGTCGCCGCAACAGCGTCACCACCTTGTCCGGACCTGAAAACATCGCGCCACCTATCGCCGCAGAACCAGCCGCCCCCAGCGGCCCGTTGTCGTTTGCCGTCGCGCTGTGGTAACAGCAGGCAAGACAATGGTTACCCAAGTGTTAACATGGCATGAAATGCCACATGGGTGGAGGCAATTCCGGGCAGATGGTTAATTCGATGACAGGCTTTGCAGCCGGGCAGGGCGGCGATGGCGCCTTTCGCTGGGCTTGGGATATTCGCAGCGTCAATGCCAAGGGTCTGGACCTGCGGCTGCGGCTGCCGGACTGGATCGCCGGGCTGGAACAAGCGGTGCGCACCGCGCTGACCGCCCGGATCGGGCGCGGCAATGTCAGCCTGAACCTGCGGATCAGCCGCGAAGCCGGGGCCGAGGCCTTGCCGATTGACGAGGCGGCGCTGACCGCCGCCTTGCTGGCGGTGCGCAAGGTGGAACAAGCGGCGCTGGAGCTGGATTTCGACCTGCGCAAAACCAGCGCGGCCGATGTTCTGGCGATGCGCGGCGTTCAGCAAGCCGGGCAGGCCGATCAGGAAACCGGGCCGCTGATGGCGGCGATCATGGCCGATCTTCCGGCGCTGATCGACGCCTTCAACGACATGCGCGCGCGCGAGGGTGTCGCGCTGAAAGCGGTGCTGCTGGATCAGTTGGCCACCATCGAAACTTTGGTCGCGCAATCCGCCGATCTGGCCGCCGCGCGGTTGGAACAAACAGGTGAAGTTCTGCGTGCAAACCTTGCCCGTGTCTTGGAAAATACCGATGGCGCCGATCCAGACCGGGTGGCGCAGGAACTGGTGATGCTGGCCGTCAAGGCCGATGTGCGCGAGGAATTGGACCGCCTGACCGCCCATATCGGCGCGGCGCGGGATCTGCTTGAGATGGACGGCCCGGTGGGCCGCAAGCTGGATTTCCTGATGCAGGAATTCAACCGCGAGGCCAACACCTTGTGCTCGAAATCTCAATCCGCCGACCTGACCCGGATCGGCCTTGACCTCAAGGCCACCATAGATCAGATGCGCGAACAGGTTCAGAACGTGGAGTAAGCACATGGCCACCCGGCGCGGGCTGTTAATCATTCTGTCATCGCCCTCGGGCGCAGGGAAATCGACGCTGACGCGGCGCCTGCTGGACTGGGATGACAGTTTTCGCTTTTCGGTGTCCGCCACCACCCGCGCCCCGCGCCCCGGCGAGGTGCATGGCCGCGATTACCTGTTCCTTGGCCGCGAACAGTTCCAGACCCTGATCGACAGCGACGGAATGCTGGAACATGCCGAGGTGTTCGGCAATTTCTACGGCAGCCTGCGCGCCCCGGTCGAACAGGCGATCACCGCCGGCCATGACGTGCTGTTCGATATCGACTGGCAGGGCGGCCAGCAGGTGCGCAATTCGGCGCTGAACAAGGATGTGGTGTCGATCTTTATCCTGCCGCCGTCGATCGCCGAACTGGAAAGCCGCCTGAAGACCCGCGCGCAGGACAGCGACGAGGTGATCGCCGGGCGGATGCAGAAAAGCCGTGACGAAATCAGCCATTGGGCCGAATATGACTATGTTCTGATCAACAAGGATCTGGACGTGGCCTTTGCCGAATTGCAGGCGATCATCACCGCCGAGCGCCTGAAACGAGACCGTCAGACCGGGCTGAACGCCTTTGTGCGTGGCCTGAACACCGAATTCGAGGACCGCAAATGACCCTGTATGCGCTGGATGGACATGAACCGAAACTGGATGCCGATAGCTGGGTTGCACCTGATGCCAACCTGATCGGGCAGATCGAGGTTCAGGCCGGGGGCTCGGTCTGGTTCGGCTGCACGCTGCGCGGCGACAATGAACCGATCATCGTCGGGCAGGGCAGCAATGTGCAGGAAAACTGTGTGCTGCATACCGATATGGGCTATCCGCTGACCATCGGGCGCGATTGCACCATCGGTCACAAGGTCATGTTGCATGGCTGTGAAATCGGCGATGAAACCCTGATCGGCATGGGGGCGACGGTGCTGAATGGCGCCAAGATCGGTAAGAATTGCCTGATCGGGGCCGGGGCGCTGATTCCGCAAGGCAAGGTCATTCCCGATGGCAGCATGGTGATCGGATCGCCGGGCAAGGTGATCCGCGAACTGGACGCCGCGACCATCGAAGGCCTGCGCGCGTCGGCCCGTGGCTATCAGGCCAACATGCGCCGATTCCGCGATGGTCTGGTTAAGATCGGCTAAGACCGGTTAATGACGGGCGCGGTTCCACAGTTCGATCCGCAGGCCCGGACAGATCGCGTTCAGCTCGCGCCGGACGATTTCCGGGCGCGGCAGACGCGGCAGGATCACCGCATAGGTGCCGCGATAACCCGCCAGCGCCAGTTCGGTCGCCATATCCATCGCGTCGAAATAATCCGAGACCAGCGGCGTAACGATCAGCTCGGCCCAAGGGGCGCGGGCCAGCGCGGCATGGATCAGCATGAAGGGCAGAAATTCGATCTGAGAGTCGGTCAAGCCCCCGGAATACTGGAACATTTCCTCTTTGCTCACGCCGACGGCCAGAACCAGAGGTTCCGTTCCACCCATTTCGGGGAGTTCCAGCAATTCGTCCAGTCGACTCATTCGACCCCGAGACTTATTTTTCAAAAGGGCGCCGCCCAAATGTGATTAAACGTGACAGGCTGTTGTTCTCAAACCTGAATGTCGCCACGATATACATATTCAGGTTGAAATAAAGGCCTGACATTTCTCGCGATGGGGCAAAACCTTGGACCCGTTTACAAATTTGCCACACCACGCAACCCTGCACCTTGATTGAAACCCGGAGAAACAGCCGATGCAAGACGATTTGGTGGCGCGAATTCTGGCAGCTTTGCCGGCACCCGCCGTGATGATCGACCGATCCGAACGCATGGTTGCGATGAACCAGCCGGCCAAGGATTTGTTGGGGCAGGCGGGGCTGGGTCGGCATTATGTCACGGCATTGCGGCAACCGGCGCTGCTGGATTGCACCGAAGAGGCGCTGCGGCTGGGCCAGACCCGGCGCATCCGTTATCTGACCTCGGGCCACGGCCGCGACGCCACTTATGATGTCACCGCCAGCCCGGTCGAAGGTTTGGGCGTGTTGCTGAGTTTCGAGGACGTCACCGAACGCGAACGCGCCGGGCAGATGCGGCGCGATTTCGTCGCCAATGTCAGTCACGAGTTGAAAACCCCGCTGACGGCGCTGCTGGGGTTCATCGAGACCCTGCGCGGCAATGCCCGCAACGATCCGGTGGCGCGGGACCGGTTTCTGGAGATCATGGCGCGCGAGGCCGAGCGGATGAACCGGCTGGTGCGCGATCTGTTGTCGCTGTCGCGGGTCGAGGGCGAGGAACGCTTGCGGCCGATGGCGCAGGTCGATCTGGCGGCGCTGGTGCGCTCGGCGGCGCAATCGCTGCGGCCGGTGGCGGATGACGCTGATGTCACCATCGCCCTTGTCGGCGCCGATCAGCCGCAGCCGGTGCCGGGGGATCCCGATCAGCTGTTGCAGGTCTTTATCAACCTGATCGAAAACGCGGTGAAATATGGCGGCACCGGCGGCAAGGTGACGGTCACCCTGAGCCCGATCGAGCGCGAGCTGGCGTTTCGCGGCCCCGGCATCCGGGTCGATGTGCGCGATCAGGGTGAAGGGTTCGATCCGGTGCATATCCCGCGACTCACCGAGCGATTCTATCGCGTCGATTCCCACCGCTCGCGCGAGATGGGCGGCACCGGTCTGGGGTTGGCGATCGTAAAACATATTGTAAATCGCCACCGTGGCCGGTTCCGGATCGACAGCGTTCCGGGGCAGGGCAGTTGTTTTTCTGTCATACTTCCCGTGGGTTAAGCAGACAGCTTGGGCAAATATGCCGACAAATCCGGCCGCGTTAACTTTCTGCGACGCAGCGATTGTCATACAACTGTTACGTCTCTGTCACAAAACCATAGCCAACCGCCCCTAGGACGCCTTCACAGGTTGCCGAGACGGGCAGCCA
>NZ_JBFHDW010000099.1:0-8628 GCF_041584535.1 Actibacterium sp.
GCGACGCTATGCCCGCCCAATTCATGCACCACGCGCGACACGTTAATGCCGCCGCCGCCCGGATCGACCCGGGGTGCGTCACAATGCAGTTTCAGTCCGGGCTGAACCCTGTCCGTCGCGGTGGTCATGTCCAGCGCCGGGTTCAGGGTCACGGTGATGATCGAGGATTGCGTCATGGCCCAACACTGCCGCCCGTCGAAAGAAAACCCAAGCCCTCTTTTTCTTGGCGAAAATACTCAGAACCCGACCGCGCCGGGACCACGACCGGATCAGAGGCTTAACCGCTTGCGATCATCATCTGATACAGGCCGGGCACATAGCGAAACCCGTCGCCACGGGCCTCGGCAAAGCCCACGGCGGGAAACGGCATGTGATAGCCGATAAACGGCAGCCGGTCCGCCGCCATCATGTCCAGCAGCCGGCGGCGGCTGACCGCAGCCTGAGCCTTGTCCATGTCGAACCTGACCTCCCAATCGGGATAGCCCAGCGACCAGACGAAATGGTTGGCGAAATCGACCGCCAGCACCAACTGCTTGCCCTCGCTTTCCAGCATATAAGCCATATGCCCCGGCGTATGGCCGAACACCTCGATTGCGGTGATGCCCGAGGCCACGCTGTCGCCGCCGCCAAGAAAGGTCATGTTCTCGGCCAGCGGGCGCACCTTGGTGTCGAACATCTCGTTCCCCATGGCGGCCCATGCGTCGAACTCGACCTGCCCGGTGACATAGCGCGCGTTGGCAAAGGTCAGCCCCGCCGCGCCGGTCAGCCCGCCGATATGGTCGCCATGCATATGCGTCAGAACCACCACGTCGATCTGGTCCGGCGTCACATCCGCCGCCGCCAGCGCACCGACAATCCCCTCGGCCGCCAGCCCGGTATCAAACAGGATCAGCTCGCGCCCGGTATTCACCAGCGTCGGATGAAAAAAGAACTGCGCCGCATGAGCGGGAATCAGATGCAGGTGTGAGGCCTCGGCAAAGCTGGCCTCGTCCACATTCAGGCCAAAGATCGTATGCGGATCGGGCACCGTTCGGGTGCCGGCCAACAGGGTCGTTATCTCGAACCCGCCCAGCGAAAAGCGGAAATAGGGTGGTATCTTCATGCCCATCACATCAGCGGCGGCCCGCGCTGGTGTCAAGCCAAGCCCAACCGCCAGCGGCGCAGCCGCCCCGGCGGCCAGAACCCCGCGTCGGGTCATCGAAATCGAAACCATTCAAACATCCTCCCGGTGCATTACACATCTGCCCATCAGACTAGCCCGAATCTCAGGATTTCAAGCTCACGACCGCGCGATCTGCCCCCGGATATGGACAAAACGTCCCGCATGTGAAACAGCGTCCCCGACCCAGGAGACTGAAATGACCGTTACCCGCTTCGCCCCGTCGCCCACCGGCTATATCCATGTTGGCAACCTGCGCACCGCGCTGTTCAACTATCTAATCACCCGCAAGGCTGGCGGCACCTTCATCCTGCGTCTCGACGACACCGATCCCGAGCGCTCAAAGCAGGAATATGCGGACGCGATTCAGGAAGACCTGGAATGGCTGGGCCTGACCTGGGACCGGCTTGAGCGTCAGTCCGACCGGCTGGACCGCTATGAACAGGCCGCGCAGGAATTGCGCGACAAGGGCCGGTTCTATGAATGTTTCGAGACTCCGACCGAACTGGACCTCAAGCGCAAGAAACAGCTGAACATGGGCAAGCCGCCGGTCTATGATCGCGCGGCGCTGGCGCTGACCGATGCTCAGAAAGACGCCCTGCGCGCCGAGCGCGGCGATGGCCACTGGCGTTTCAAACTGGATCAGGAACGGATCGAATGGACCGACGGTATCTTGGGCGATCTGTCGATTGACGCCGCCTCGGTGTCGGACCCGGTGCTGATCCGTGGCGATGGCCAGTTCCTGTATACGCTGGCCTCGGTCTGTGACGATGTCGATTTCGGCGTGACCCATGTGGTGCGCGGCTCGGACCACGTGACCAATACCGCGACGCAAATCCAGATCATTCAGGCGCTGGGCGGCGCGGTGCCGTCCTTTGCCCACCACTCGCTGTTGACCGGCCCGCAGGGCGAAGCACTGTCGAAACGCCTTGGCACGCTCAGCCTGCGCGATCTGCGCGCCCAGGGGATTGAGCCGATGGCATTGCTCAGCCTGATGGCGCGGCTTGGCTCCAGCCAACCGGTCGAGCTGTGCAGCAGTCTGGAGGAATTGATCGACGGCTTCGATATCGGGCATTTCGGCTCGGCGCCGACCAAGTTCGACGTCAACGACCTGTTCCCGCTGACCGCCCGCCACCTGCACAGCCTGCCGCTGGAATCCGTGGCCGATGACGTCGCCGCCTTGGGCGTGCCCGCCGATCTGGCGCCGCAATTCTGGAACGTCGTGCGCGAGAATATCACCGTCAAGGCCGATATGGCCGACTGGTGGGCGCTGTTCCAGAACGGCGCGACCCCGATCGTCGATGATGAAGACAAAGACTTCATCGCCCAGGCCCTGTCGATGCTGCCCGAGCCGCCCTACAATGCCTCGACCTGGGGCGACTGGACCGCTGCGGTCAAAGACGCCACCGGCCGCAAGGGCAAAGGCCTGTTCATGCCGCTGCGCAAAGCGGTGACCGGCCGCGCCAAGGGGCCGGAAATGGCCGACGTCCTGCCGCTGTTGCAGAAAAAACCGGGCTAAGGTTTCTTCTTCGGGGAAATATCCCCGCCGGAGGCCGAAAGTCCGATTTTTCGCAGAAAAATCGTCCCCTCACTCACGGGGTGCGGACGATCTCGGCCCCAAGCCGGGCCAGCCGTCCATCGATGAATGCCAGTTCCTGTGTGGTGCGGGGATAGATCGGCGCGGCGCGGTTCACCAGCGCGCACTAGCAGCACTGTGCCGCGCGTGACGGTGAATTCAAGCCCTTGCCGCGTTGCGGCGGCTGCTCTAGTGTCACAGCGTCTGCTGCGGGAGAATCTGGCCCGCGCCAGTGCCGAAGGAGCAACCGCCCCGGTAAACTCTCAGGCCAAAGGACGGCAGTAGACCAACAAACTCTGGAGAGAGGCGCTTGCGCCCGCCGAAGGGATAACGATCTCAGGCGACAGGACAGAGGGGGCATCTTTCAGCGGCATCGCCGCTATTGCCATGCCGGACACGTGCCGGCGACAAGAGGGGATGCCACATGTCCGAGCTTAGACGCACCGGGCTTTACGATCTGCATATCGAACTGGGCGCCAAGATGGTGCCTTTCGCGGGCTATGAAATGCCCGTGCAATACAAGCCCGGCGTGATGAAGGAACACCTGCATTGCCGCGCGGCGGCGGGTCTGTTCGATGTCAGCCATATGGGGCAGGTGATCCTGCGCCCGAAATCCGGCGATCTGGCTGCTGCCGCAGCGGCGCTTGAAACGCTGGTGCCGGTCGATATTCAGGCCCTGAAAGAGGGGCGTCAGCGCTATGCGCTGTTCACCAATGACGCGGGCGGCATTCTGGATGACCTGATGGTGGCGGGCCGCGGCGATCACCTGTTTCTGGTGGTGAATGCCGCATGCAAGGCCGAGGACGTGGCGCATCTGCGCGCGCATCTGGCCGACACTTGCGAGGTGCAGGAAATCACCGACCGCGCGCTTTTGGCGTTGCAAGGACCGCTGGCCGAGGCCGCGCTTTCGGCGCTGGTTCCCGGTGTTGCCGGGATGCGGTTCATGGATGTGGCCAGCCATGCTTCGGCTTTTGGCGAGCTGTGGATTTCGCGCTCGGGCTATACCGGCGAAGACGGGTTTGAAATCTCGGTTCCGGGCGATCAGGCCGATGCTTTGGCCCGCGCCTTGCTGGCCAATCCGGATGTTCAGCCCATCGGTCTGGGCGCCCGCGACAGCCTGCGGCTTGAGGCCGGCTTGTGCCTTTATGGCCATGATATCGACACCGGCTCCAGTCCGGTCGAGGCGGCGCTGACCTGGGCGATCCAGAAATCGCGCCGCACCGGCGGCGCCCGTGCCGGCGGTTTCCCCGGCGCTGCGCGCATTCTGACCGAGCTTGACACCGGCTCCGCGCGTCTGCGCGTCGGCCTGCGCCCCGAGGGCCGTGCCCCGATGCGTGAAGGCACCGCCTTGTTTGCGGATGCCGAGGGCGGCGACAGTATCGGCAGCGTCACGTCGGGCGGCTTTGGCCCCTCGGTCGAGGCACCGATTTCGATGGGTTATGTCGGGGCCGCGCATGCCGCCCCCGGCACGGTTATTTTTGGCGAGGTCAGGGGAAAACGCCTGCCCGCTATTGTCACGGCGCTGCCATTCCGGCCCGCCACTTACAAGCGTTGAGGGACACGCAGATGAAATTCACCGAAGAACATGAATGGTTGCTGGTCGACGGCGATGTCGTCGTGGTTGGCATCACCGAACACGCGGCCGAGCAACTGGGCGATATCGTCTTTGTCGAACTGCCCGAAGAAGGCGCGACCGTCACCAAGGACGAAGAAATCGTGGTGATCGAAAGCGTCAAGGCGGCCTCGGATATTCTGGCGCCGCTGGACGGCGAGATCGTCGAAGTGAACGAGGCCATCGTCGAAAACCCGGCGCTGGTGAACGAAGACCCGCAGGGCGATGCGTGGTTCTTTAAAATGAAGGTCGACGACCTGTCGGCGCTCGACGACTTCATGGACGAGGCCGAATACAAAGATTTCATCGGATAAGCCGGAGCGCCAGATGTCCTTTACCCTCACTGATTACGACCCTTACGATTTCGCCAACCGGCGGCATATCGGCCCCTCGCCTGAGGAAATGACCGAAATGTTCAAGGTGGTGGGGGTAAGCGATCTGGACGAACTGATCGACCAGACCGTGCCGCGCAGCATCCGTCAGGCGGCGCCGCTGGCCTATGGCAAACCCAAATCCGAGCGCGAGCTGATCTGGTATCTGCGGCAGGTGGCGAAAAAGAACAAAGCCTATACCACGATGATCGGTCAGGGGTTCTACGGCACCGTGACCCCCCCGGCGATCCAGCGCAACATTCTGGAAAACCCGGCGTGGTATACCGCCTATACCCCTTATCAGCCCGAGATTTCCCAAGGCCGGCTTGAGGCTTTGCTGAACTATCAGACCATGGTGTCGGACCTGACCGGTCTGGAGATCGCCAATGCATCGCTGTTGGACGAGGCCACCGCCTGTGCCGAGGCCATGACCATGGCGCAGCGTGTCGCCAAGACCAAGGCGCAGGCGTTTTTCGTCGATGAAAACTGCCACCCGCAGAATATCGCGGTGATTCAGACTCGCGCCAAGCCGCTGGATATCGATGTCATCGTCGGCAGCCCCGACGATCTGGATGCGACGGCGGTGTTTGGCGCGATCTTCCAATATCCCGGCACCCACGGCCATGTGCGCGATTTCACCGACCAGATTGCGGCGCTGCACGCGGCCAATGCGATCGGTATCGTGGTGGCCGACCCTCTGGCGCTGACCCTGCTCAAGGAACCGGGCGCGATGGGCGCCGATATTGCCGTCGGCAGCACCCAGCGTTTCGGCGTGCCGATGGGCTATGGCGGGCCGCATGCCGCCTATATGGCCTGCCGCGACGCCTATAAACGCGCCATGCCGGGCCGGATTGTCGGCGTCAGTGTCGATGCGCGCGGCAACAAGGCTTACCGCCTTGCCCTGCAAACCCGCGAGCAACATATCCGCCGCGAGAAAGCCACCAGCAACGTCTGCACCGCGCAGGCGCTTTTGGCGGTGATGGCTGGGTTCTATGCGGTGTTCCACGGGCCCAAGGGCCTGAAGGCCATCGCGCAGCGGATCCACTCGAAAACCTGCCGTCTGGTCGAGGTTCTGAAGGACCATGGGTTCGCGGTTGAACCGGATGTGTTTTTTGACACCGTCACGGTCGAGGTCGGCCCGATGCAGGGCGTGATCCTGCAGAATGCCCGTGCGCATGAGATCAACCTGCGCAAGGTCGGCAAGACCAGGATCGGCCTGTCGCTGGACGAAACCACGCGCTGGCAAAGCATCGTCAACGTCTGGTCGGCCTTCGGCATCGACAATGTCCCCGAGGATCGCAGCCGCAAGTTCACCCTGCCCGAGGCGCATCTGCGCGACAGCGATTACCTGACCCATCCGGTGTTCCAGATGAACCGCGCCGAGACCGAGATGATGCGCTATATGCGCCGTCTGGCCGACCGTGATCTGGCGCTGGACCGGGCGATGATCCCGCTGGGCAGTTGCACGATGAAGCTGAACGCCGCGGTCGAGATGATGCCGATCAGCTGGCCCGAATTCGCCCATCTGCACCCCTTTGCCCCCGCCGATCAGGCGCTGGGCTATGCCGAGGTGGTCGAGGGTCTAAGCGATATCCTGTGTCAGGCCACCGGCTATGACGCGATGTCGATGCAGCCCAATTCGGGCGCGCAGGGCGAATATGCCGGGCTGTTGACCATCCTTGCCTATCATCAGGCCATGGGGCAGGGGCATCGCAAGATCTGCCTGATCCCGGTGTCGGCGCATGGCACCAACCCGGCCAGTGCTCATATGGCGGGCATGAAGGTCGTCGTGGTCAAATCGGCCGAAAACGGCGATATCGACATCGAAGATTTCCGCGCCAAGGCCGAGGCGGCCGGCGATGATCTTGCCGCCTGCATGATCACCTATCCGTCGACCCATGGCGTGTTCGAGGAAACCGTGCGCGAGGTTTGCGAGATCACCCATCGCCACGGCGGGCAGGTCTATTTGGACGGCGCCAACCTGAACGCGCTGGTCGGTCTGGTGAAACCCGGCGAAATCGGTGCCGATGTCAGCCACCTGAACCTGCACAAGACATTCGCCATCCCGCATGGCGGCGGCGGTCCCGGCATGGGGCCGATCGGGGTCAAGATGCATCTGGCACCCTATCTGCCCGGTCATCCTGAAACCGGCGGTTCCGAGGGGCCGGTGTCGTCCGCGCCCTATGGCTCGGCTTCGATCCTGCTGATTTCCTATGCCTATTGCCTTGCCATGTCGGGCGCGGGCCTGACTCAGGCGACCAAGCTGGCGATCCTGAACGCCAACTATATCGCCCGGCGTCTGGAAGGGGCCTATGACGTATTGTTCAAAGGGCAGGGCGGGCGCGTGGCGCATGAATGCATTCTGGACACCCGCCCGTTCAGCGACAGCGCCGGGATCACGGTGGACGATATCGCCAAGCGGCTGATCGACAACGGTTTCCACGCACCGACGATGAGCTGGCCGGTGGCGGGCACCCTGATGGTCGAGCCGACCGAATCCGAGACCAAGGCCGAACTGGACCGGTTCTGTGACGCCATGCTGGCGATCCGCGAGGAAATCCGCGCGGTCGAGGCGGGCGAGATGGACCCCGAGAACAACCCGCTGAAACATGCGCCGCACACGGTCAACGATCTGGTGGCGGACTGGGACCGGCCCTATAGCCGCGAACAGGGCTGTTTCCCGCCGGGGGCGTTCCGGGTCGATAAATATTGGCCGCCGGTTGGCCGGGTCGACAACGTCTATGGCGACCGGCATCTGGTGTGTATCTGTCCTCCGGTCAGCGATTACGCCGAGGCGGCAGAATAACATCCCCGGTCAGGGCTTGCGCGGGCGGGTGGGATACCCAATATATTCCACAACTGGAATTTGATTGAGGGAGGCCACAATGGCCGAAACTGCAAAACTGGTTTGTCTGGACTGCGGCAGCACCAACCGCGTGCCGGTGGCAAAGCTGGGCTCGGGGCCGAAATGCGGCACCTGTGGCGCCAAGCTGACCGATGGCAAGGTGCGGGCGCTGGACCCGGCAACGCTGCAAAAGGCGGCCAAGACCGACGAGGCGCCGCTGCTGGTCGATTTCTGGGCGCCGTGGTGTGGCCCGTGCCGGATGATGGCGCCGCAATTCCAACAGGCGGCTCAGGCTTTGGCTCCGCATGCGCGGCTGGCCAAGATCGACACGCAAGATCATCCGGCGGTCTCGCAAAAGCACAACATCCGCGGCATTCCGGCGCTGATCCTGTTTCAGAACGGCCGTGAAGTGGCCCGACTGGCCGGGGCGCGTCCGGCGGCGGAAATCGAAGCTTTTGTGCGCCAGAACGCCCGCATGCCCGCTTGACATCATCGGGCGCTTGCGCCAAATCAGCCAGCGTTGGGGCCGTAGCTCAGTTGGGAGAGCGCGTCGTTCGCAATGACGAGGTCGTCGGTTCGATCCCGATCGGCTCCACCAAATCAGCCCATCAGTGACGGGCATGAAAAAAGGGCGCCGCGAGGCGCCCTTTTTCCGTTTCCGAAGAAACCTGACTTATGCCAGCGCGATGTTGGTCGCGCTTTCGCGGCCGTCACGGCCGGCTTCGATGTCGAAGGTTACTTTCTGGTTGTCGGCCAGAGTGCGCAGACCGGCGCGTTCCAGTGCGGTGATGTGCACGAACACGTCTTTCTTGCCACCATCGGGAGCAATAAAGCCAAAACCTTTAGTTTCGTTGAACCATTTCACGGTGCCGTTAGCCATCCGTCTATCTCCTAAATGCTGCTGCCCACGTGAATGCGGCAACCCGGCTTAGTCAGTCAAAGATCGAAAGCTGACGGCCGGTTAAGGATAGACAGTGGTCGATAGTGATAACGTCGCAGGGGTGACATGGGGGTTTGCGCGTGACATTGCAAGGAAAATCGGTGCAAGTGCAGCCGAACACAGAC
>NZ_JBFHDW010000100.1:0-8623 GCF_041584535.1 Actibacterium sp.
CGTCCAGCCAAAGGCAAAAGCCAGCCCCAGAAGATAGGCGCCAAAGGCCGAGCCGCCCTGATCGCCCGCATCAATCCGCGCCTCGCGGTTCAGGAACGGAATGCGGATCGCGCCGACGAAATGCGCCCCGAACACCATCACGATGATGCCGGCGAAAACGTTAAAATAGCTTTGATTTTTCAGAAAAAATGACCCAAAGGCCGAGGCGGTGAAGCCCAGAAACAGAAACACCGTCGACAGGCCCAGCACAAAGAACAGCGCTGGCAATATCGCCCGCGCGCGCCCCTGCTTTTCGCCCAGTTCGGTGACGGTGATGCCGCTCATATAGGCCAGATAAGGCGGCACGATCGGCAGCACGCAGGGGCTGAGAAAACTCAGCAGACCCGCCGCCAGCGCGACGATCATTGCCGGGAACAGCCCCGCGTCGATCAGTTCAATACCGAACATGCCTTGACCTCTTTTCGTTCGACATAGCCCAAGCGGCGGCCAAGGTCACGCCACCAATTGTCACAACCGCGTGGCCGGGCGCGCGGGCTTTCGCGGCGCGCGGAATTGGCCTATGGGAAGGGCATGAGCATTGATCTGGAAATTGACGCGACCGGGCTGAAATGCCCCCTGCCCGTGCTGCGCGCCCAAAAGGCCTTGCGCGCGATGGCGTCGGGGCAGGTCTTGCGCATTCTGGCCAGCGATCCGGTGGCGGTGATCGACATCCCGCATTTCTGCGCCGAGTCCGGGCACGAATTTCTATCCTGTGACGAGACCGGCCCGGTGCCCGCCTTTTTGATCCGCCGGAAATGAAAACGCCGGGCGCTTGGCCCGGCGTTTCAGTGTCTTATCAGCGCGACCACCAACCGGTGCGTTTCGGCTTGGACGATTTTTCCGGCTCGTCCGCCGAAACCAGTTCCGGCTCGGGGGCCGGTTCGGGTTCGGGGGTCGGTTCCGGGGCCGCTTCGATCACCTCGGGCTGCGCCATCTCGACCACGGCGGGCTCGGCCACTTCGGCCTCGACCGGCAGTTCTTCGACCGGGGCGGTCTCGGCAGCAGGTTCGTCCGCTGCGACCAGTTCCGGTTCCGGTTCGGGCGTCGGTTCGAAGTTATGGTCGAAGCTGGCGTCGATCACATTTTGCACGGCTTGTTCCGGCTCAGCGTCGGTCGGGGCTTCGGCGTCAGCTGCGGTTTCAACCACGGCCTCCTCGGCCGGTTTGGACCGCGAGCGCGACCGTGACCGCGAGCGGCGCTTGGGCTTGGGGGCCTCTTCGGCAGCAGCTTCGGGTGCGGCTTCAGTCGCCTCGGCGGTTTCGGCCTCTGCCGCGACCTCGGCGGTCCCCTCGTCACCAGTTTCCTGATCCTCGGCCTGATCGTCTGACGACTCGTCGTCGCCATTCGTCATTTCATCGCCAGTGCCGTTGCCGGATTTGCTCCGCCGCCGACGCCGCCGACGGCGTTTCTTGGGCGCAGGCGCATCCTCGGAGCCGGTTTCGGATTCGACATCGGGGGTCTCGATGATTTCGGCCTCTTCGACCTCATCCTCTTCGACCAGATCGGGCATGTCCGAGGTATCGACCGAGATCACCGGCGCCGTCACTTCGGGCACCGCGCGCGACGCGGTCTTGAAGCGTTCGATGGTGAAATCGGGGCTGATCAGGTGAACATCGGCCTCGATCCGCACCGACAGACCATAGCGCGCCTCGATCTGAGCGATATGTTCGCGTTTTTGGTTCACCAGGAAGTTGACGATGCCGACCGGTGCTTTCAACAGCACCTCTTTGTTGCGGCCACGCACGCCTTCTTCTTCCAGCTGGCGCAGGATCGACAGCGCAAGGTTGTCGTCCGAGCGCAGCAGGCCGGTGCCGTGACAACTGGGGCACGGCTGAGTCGTGGCCTCAAGCATGCCGGGGCGCAGACGCTGGCGGCTCATTTCCATCAGGCCAAAGCCGGAAATGCGGCCGACCTGAATGCGGGCGCGGTCGGTTTTCAGCTTGTCCTTCATACGCTTTTCGACGGCGGCGTTGTTCTTGCGCTCTTCCATGTCGATAAAGTCGATGACGATCAGACCGGCCAGATCGCGCAGACGCAGCTGACGGGCGACCTCTTCGGCGGCCTCAAGGTTGGTCTTCAGCGCGGTGTCCTCGATCGAGCCTTCCTTGGTGGCCCGGCCCGAGTTCACGTCGATCGCAACCAGCGCCTCGGTGACGCCGATGACGATGTAACCGCCCGATTTCAGCTGAACCGTCGGGTTGAACATCGACGACAGATAGCTTTCCACCTGGAACCGCGCGAACAGCGGCAGCGGGTCGCTATAATGTTTCACGTTCTTGGCATGGGACGGCATGATCATTTTCATGAAGTCCTTGGCGACGCGATAGCCGCCCTCGCCCTCGACCAGAACCTCGTCGATCTCGCGGTTATACAGGTCGCGGATCGAGCGTTTGATCAGGTTGCCTTCTTCATAGATCGGCGCCGGCGCGGTCGAGCGCAGCGTTAGCTCGCGGATCTGTTCCCACAGCCGTTGCAGATATTCGTAATCGCGCTTGATCTCGGACTTGGTGCGCTTGGCGCCCGCAGTGCGGATGATCAGACCGGCGCCTTCCGGCACTTCGATCTCGGCGGCGATTTCTTTCAGTTTCTTGCGATCGACGGCATTGGTGATCTTGCGGCTGATGCCGCCGCCACGGGCGGTGTTGGGCATCAGGACGCAATAGCGGCCAGCCAGCGACAGATAGGTGGTCAAAGCTGCGCCTTTATTGCCGCGCTCTTCCTTGACGACCTGCACCAGCAGGATCTGCCGCACTTTGATGACTTCTTGAATCTTATACCGCTTGGGACGCGGCTTGCGCGGCTGGCGGATTTCTTCGGCAACGTCTTCTTCGGCGACCGATTCGATCTCAGAGTCGCGATCCGACGCCTCAGAGCCGGTGTCGTCATCACCCGACTCGTCTTCGTCCTCGTCCTCATCGGTGTCGTCATCCGAATTGTCGTCGGCGCTGTCCTCGGCGGTCTCGTCGGTGACATCCTGATCCGTGGCCGAGTTTTCGGCGGTATCGACCTCTTGCGCGGTATCGGGCGCGGCCTGATCTTCGACGGCCTCGATCGGCGCGTCTTCGGCGGTGTCCTCGCCCAGATCGACGACGTCCATGCCGGGGATCGACTCGGTCACGTCGCGGGTTTCAACCGCATCGTCGCTTCTGGTGTCTTCTGCCTTGGGCTTGCTGCGCGAGCGCCCGCGCGATCGGCGGGATTTCGAGGGCTTTTCCTCGTCTTCCTCAAGCGATTTCGCATAGGCGCGTTCCTCGGCCAGCAGTGCCTCGCGGTCTGCGGTCGGGATCTGGTAATAATCCGGATGAATCTCGGAAAACGCCAGAAAACCATGGCGATTGCCGCCATAGTCGACAAAGGCCGCCTGAAGCGACGGTTCGACCCGGGTTACTTTTGCGAGATAGATATTGCCGGCAAGCTGGCGTTTGTTGACCGTCTCAAAGTCGAATTCATCAACCTTGTTTCCGTCCACCACCACAACGCGGGTTTCTTCCGCGTGGGTGGCGTCGATGAGCATTTTCTTAGCCATTGTGTCTCTTTGCACCGCGGCAATCGCCGGCGACCTTGCGGAGGCGGACGTTGCGGGTGGTGTCTTGTTTGGGCGTGGGGGAGCGCGCCGACGGCACACGCGGCGGCGGAAGGCCTGCCTGTGTATTGCCTGTTCGTGTTCACGCGGTCCATCGCGGTTTGTCTCCGACACCGCGAAAGCGGCATCCATTATACGAACCCGGTTCAAAACCGGGTCAAACTTGTGGTCACGAAGACCGATCGGTCTGGTTCCACTCGGGCCGGACAAACGTGCCGGGGCGAAGCGGAAGCCAGCGAAACTTATAAAACGCAGGGCCACACGAAGGCGGACGCACTGACGTTTCATGACCTTAGCGGCAGATGATGGGCAAAGACAATGGTGATTTTGTTAACGACCGGCTGACAGGCGTCACAAGGCCGTGGATTTGCCGTTTAACCGGCCACCATGCGCAGCAACCGCTTGCGCGCGGCGGGAATCGCCTTGATTTCCAACCCGGTAAACACATGCAGCGTGTTCAGATCGCGGTCGACCACGGCATGATCGCTGACCCAGCCGCCCATCAGCAGATAGGTCCGCAGCAACGGCGGCATCCCCAGCATGGCGCGCTTGGCGTCGGGCTTGGCCCGGCGCAGTTTCTGGGCAAAGCGGAACACGTTCGGCGCCTTGATCCGCGGCAGGAACCGCTTGGGCGCAAGGTGCTTTTCCTTCAACAGCGCGAAAGCATCCATATAGGCGTCGGCCTCGGTGCCTTTGAACGACGAACAGCCGAACAGCATCTCGACCCCGGTTTCATCGACGAACCGGGTCATCGCTCCCCATGCCACCCGCAGGATATCGGGGTCGCGGTGGTCGGGATGAATGCAGAACCGGCCCATTTCGACCATCGGCCCGGCGAAATCCTGAAGCGCTGACAGCTCGTAATATTGCGCTGAATAGCTTTGATTGATCTCGGCCCCGCCGCGCAGCGGCAACAGCCGGAAGCAACAGACCAGATCCCCGGTCCGGGCGTCTTCGACAAGGAAATGCTTGCACAGCGGATCGAACTGATCCTGATCCAGCGCCGCCGCATCGCCGTTGCGAAACGCCAGCGTGCGCAACTCTTGAGCGGCGCGGATATCGGCCGCAGTCTCGGCCAGTCGCGACACATACCGTCCTTTGCGCAATGAAAGCATCGGTGTGCACTCCTTGTTGATTGGCGCGTGAACGCCAGTGGCCTAAATATGGTCGCAGGACCAATAGCACACAAGACATGACAGCTATTTGACAAAGGGGACCGGAAAATGGCCGAAAAGATCACCAAGACCGATGCGGAATGGCGCGATCAACTGTCCGAGCTGGCCTATAAGGTCACGCGCAAGCACGGGACCGAGCGCGCCTTTACCCATGATGATTTCCCGAAACAGCCGGGCATGTTCACTTGCGTCTGCTGCGGCGCGCCGCTGTTCGATCAGGCGGCAAAATTCGACAGCGGCACCGGCTGGCCCAGCTTTTTCCAGCCGATGGACCCCGAGATGGTCGGCGAACAGACCGACCGCAGCCTGTTCATGCGCCGCACCGAGGTTCACTGTAACCGCTGCAACGCCCATCTGGGCCATGTCTTTCCCGACGGCCCGGCGCCAACCGGGCTGAGATATTGCATCAATGGCGTCGCTCTGGACTTCAAGCCGGACGAGCGCGGCTAGGGTTATTGGCCCAGGAACTTACCGGGGTCGATGTTGCCAACGCTGCCCAGCAGCTGATCGAGGAACGAGATGTCCTGAATCCCGCCATCGGTAACGCGGCGGTTCAGGACAACGACCAAGCCGTCCTCAAGACCGAATTCCTCGATGTTGGTGACCGTGCCTGCCGGGGTGAAGCTGATTGCGACGACGCGACGCTCGACCTCTTCGCGGGCCATCGGCCCTCGGGCACGTGAGGTGCTTTCGACGTAATACCACGCCTCGTCACGGGTCAGGCCCGAAGTCGAGGGCGGCCCGACAGTCGAGGCAACGGTATCGCGGGTGTCCACACCCACGATGACGTTTTCCAGCTCGATCTGGTCAGGCGCGTAGCCGTGCTTTTCATAAATATCGATACACCCGGCAAGTGAAACCGCGACGATCCCTGCCAGTGCCAGTGTCCTGATACGCCCGGACTTTCGCATAACCACCTCTTGCAACACTGTCCCTTGCCTCGTATCGGCTTATAGAAGGAACGCTTTGGGTTCAAGAATGGAACGTGCAAGATGACAGTGCTGTCTTTCGATCCGGTGCGGCTGTCGGCGCTAAAGGCGGCGCAGGACCACAAATTCGAACTGGTCCCGGACGAGACCACCCGCGCCGAGATCGCCGCGCGACTGGAATTAAGCGCGCTGCGCAAGCTGTCGTTCCGCGGCAGCCTGACCCCCGAGGGCAAGCGCGACTGGCGGCTGACCGGCCAACTGGGCGCCACCGTGGTGCAGCCCTGCGTGGTGACGCTGGCGCCGGTAACGACCCGCATCGATGTGCCGCTGACCCGGCGTTATCTGGCACATATGCCCGAACTGCCCGACGAGGAAGAGGTCGAGATGCCCGAGGATGACAGCGTTGAACCGATGCCTGACCAGCTGTTGCTGGCCGAGGTGATGGAAGAGGCGCTGGCGCTGAACCTGCCGCTTTACCCGCGCGCTGCGGGTGCCGATCTGGGTCAGGCGGTGTTCGCCGAACCCGGCGTCGCGGCGCTGACCGACGAAGACACCAAGCCCTTTGCCGGTCTGGCGGCGCTGAAAAACCGCCTGTCCGGAGGCGACGAAAACGACTCTGATTAGCAGGTGCAGAAAAGACTTGCGCCGGGGAAGAATCCGGGTATGTTCCCGGCCTCGTTTACACGATGGGTTGGACGGTGCGCCCCGGCGGCGATGACGTTGCTCATTCTTAAATAAATCAAGGGCTTATGCCCCCGAACACCGAGGTTGTGACATGGCTGTCCCTCAGAATAAAATCACGCGTTCGCGCCGCAACATGCGCCGTTCGCACGATGCCCTGGTTGCTGGCAACCCGGCGGAATGCCCGAATTGTGGCGAACTGAAGCGTCCGCACCACGTTTGTGGCGCTTGCGGCCATTATGCCGACCGCGAAGTGGTCGCACAGGCTGACGAGATCGATCTGGACGAAGACGCGGCGTAAGCTTCCGTTAATACGGGGTTTTTCGTCGGATCATGGATTCAGTCACCTCACAGACACCCGCCCCTGATGTGCGCACCGTTATTTCGGTCGACGCAATGGGCGGAGATCGCGGCCCGGCGGCAGTTGTCGCCGGTATTGCCCGTTCGGCGGCTAAAAACCCCGATATCCGGTTCATCCTGCATGGGCCAGAAGACAAGCTGACCAAGCTTGTAGCACGGCGCCGGTCCCTGACCGGGCGCTGTGAAATCCGTCATGCCGACGGAATCGTCACCATGGATGAGAAACCCAGCCACGTCATGCGGCGCGGCAAGGGCACGTCGATGTGGTCGGCGGTCGAATCCGTGCGTCTGGGCGAGGCCGGGGCCTGTGTGTCTTGCGGCAACACCGGCGCGCTGATGGCGGTGTCGATGCTGCGCCTGCGCAAGCTGCCGGGGATCAACCGCCCGGCCATCGCCTGCTTGTGGCCATCGCGCAATCCCGGCGGTTTCAACGTGATGCTGGATGTCGGCGCCGATATCCGCGCCGATGAACATGACCTGCTGCAATATGCGCTGATGGGCGCGTCCTATGCCCGCAACGGTCTGGACCTGTCGCATCCGCGCATCGGCCTGCTGAATGTCGGCACCGAAGAGCACAAGGGCCGGTCCGAACTGAAACTGGCTCATGATCTGATCTCTATTGCTGCGGGCAGCAACAATTTTGCCTTTGTCGGCTTTGTCGAAGGCGGCGATATTCCGTCGAAACATGTCGATGTGATCGTCACCGACGGCTTTACCGGCAACGTCGCCCTGAAAACCGCCGAAGGCACTGCCAGCCTGATTTCGGAATTGCTGAAAGCGGCGTTCAAATTCACCCCGCTGTCGCGCATTGCCGCCCTGCTGGCCTATACCTCGATGCAGCGCCTGAAAAAGCGCATCGACCCGCGCCGGGTGAATGGCGGCGTGTTCCTTGGGCTGAATGGCACCGTGGTGAAATCGCATGGCTCGGCGGACGCAACCGGGGTATCCTCGGCCGTCAAGCTGGCCTTCCAACTTGCGCAAAGCGGCTTTGCCGAACGGCTTGCGGCACGGGTTGCATCGTCTGCCGCCCCGCGCCAAGATGCGGCGCAGGACGAGGAAAACAACGAAAGATAATAAATGACCATACGGGCAGTCGTCAGGGGAACGGGGCATTATTTGCCGGAACGCGTTATCCCCAACAGCTATTTCGAAGAAACTGTCGATACGACCGATGAATGGATTCGCTCGCGATCGGGAATCGAGCGCCGCCATTTCGCCGCCGAAGGTCAGAAAACCTCGGAGATGGCTGCAAATGCCGCCCGCGCCGCGTTGAAAGACGCCGGTCTTGAGGTCAGCGATATCGACGCGATCATCGTCGCCACCTCGACCGCGGATTTCACCTTTCCGTCCTGCGCGACCATGGTTCAGGAAGAACTGGGCATGAACCACGGCTTTGCCTTCGACGTTCAGGCGGTCTGTGCCGGGTTCATTTTCGCGCTGTCGAACGCCAATGGCATGATCCTGTCCGGGCAGGCCAAACGGATTCTGGTGATCGGCGCCGAGACCTTTAGCCGCCTGATGGACTGGACTGACCGTTCGACCTGTGTGCTGTTCGGTGACGGTGCCGGCGCGCTGGTTCTGGAAGCCGCCGAAGGCGAAGGCACCTCGGACGATCGCGGCATTCTGGCCACCGATCTGAACTCGGACGGGCGTTATCGCGATCTGCTGTATGTCGATGGCGGCGTGTCGAAAGGCACAACCGGCCATCTGCGGATGCAGGGCAATCAGGTGTTCCGCCACGCGGTGGAAAAGCTGGCCGATACCGCGCATACCGCGCTGGAGCGCGCCGGTCTGACCCCGGGCGATGTCGATTGGATCGTGCCGCATCAGGCCAACCTGCGGATCATCAAAGCCAC
>NZ_JBFHDW010000101.1:0-8544 GCF_041584535.1 Actibacterium sp.
AAAGACGGGCTGTATGGGTTTCTGGACGACCGGGGCAAAGTCTTGTTCCCATTGGTTTTCGAAAAGGCCGCGCCGTTTTCCAAGGCCGGGCTGGCAGCGATCAAGCAGGGCGGGAAATACGGCTTTATCGATACCGACGGCCATATCGCCATCAAGCCCGGCTTTGAGGCGGTCGGGGCCTTCGGGGAAAACGGGCTTGCACCCGCAAAACAGGGCGGCAAGTGGGGCTTTATCACCCGGACAGGGGCTTGGGCGATCCAGCCCGGTTTTGACGAGGCCAATTCGTTCTACGGGTCAAACCGGGCGGAAGTTCGGGTCAACAAAAAGTCCGGCTATGTCATGATGACCGGCAAGCTGGTGATCCCCACCATCTACGACAGCGCCTTTTCATTTGGCAAAGCCGGGCAGGCAGTCGTCAAGAAGAACTACAAATGGGGGGCGATCGACGCCACGGGCAAGGTTGTGATCCCGCTCCAGTTTGAAGATCTGCATGCCTTGGCCTCGGACGGGGCCGCCGAGGCCAAGAAGAATGGCAAATGGGGTCTGATTGATTCGCAGGGGAAATGGCTGATTCAGCCGACGTTCGAGTCGTTGGGCTATTTCGGTGGCGGGCAACTGACCTCGTTCACGCAGGCCGGCAGCTGGGGCTGTGTGAATCGCAGCGGCGAAGTGGTCGTGCCGGCGCTGTTTTCCTCGGTTCAATGCCGCGACGGCGATCTGACGCAGGTCTGGTTCAACGAAAACAAGCAATCCGGCTATCTGGACCAGAAATTCAAACCGCTGACCTTTAACTGGGCCGATTTTGGCTGGCCCGAGAAAATGCTGTGCAGCCCCTATGGCGACCTGACGAACGTCTATATGCGCCCGTCGACCAAAAGCCCGGTGATCAAGGCGCTGGGCAATGGTCACATCGTCAAGGTGACCCGCGAATCCAGCACCGACAAGGACATCACCTTTGTCAAAGTCGCGTTCCGGATGGGCCATTATCTTGAACAGCAAACCGGGTATCTGAATCAGAAGCTGCTAAAGGACGACTGCACCGCCCTTGCCGCGCGCAGCGCGATGGTTCTGGCGCAAAAGAACATGAACCGAAGCTATAATTTCGCCGATCATCTGCCAAAACTCGACAATCCAAGACTATCCGGCCGGTATCTGGACGCGCATTTCACCTATTCGCTTCAGCCGCAGAACCGGGATTTGAACTCGCTAAGCAATCTGTGCCGCCCCGAGTTTCGTCTGGAAAAGACCTGGAGCGACTATTCCTACAATGGTGGCACCTATTACGTTCTGCCCGTCACAAAAGTGCTGAAAACGAATCTGACGACCGGGCATTCCCGGATCGACACGCTGGGGTTTGGCGCGCGGATGGGAAAATACGACGCATTCTTTGGATATCAGCACGGCGGTGCGATTGCGGTCGCGCCGACATCGCGCTGGACCCCGGCGGACCGGGACAGCTCGCTTGTTACCATCGTGGACGGCAGACAGGATAAACGCCAACTGTTCGAGGATGACCGCGACATGCTGTTCATAGATATCGCGCCGGATGCACAAGAGTCGCTGAAATGGCTGTACCGGCTGCAAAAGGCCTGTCGGGGCGAGTTGGAATACTGACCGGGAAGGCGCTTGTTTTGCGGCCTCTGTTGGCGCCGCGAAACAAGCGTCACAGATAATTCACTTTCGGGGTTGACCCTCAGACGCGCCCTTTCTAGATAGGCGCGCAGTGGGCCGTTAGCTCAGTTGGTAGAGCAACTGACTTTTAATCAGTGGGTCGCAGGTTCGAATCCTGCACGGCTCACCACTATCACCAAAAGCCTGACCGGTTCCGGTCAGGCTTTTTGTTTGTCAGGGCAGGTGATTGGGCCCGGTTTGCGTCGCTGCGGCGTGTTGGTGATTCCCCGCAAAATCGGGTTTCCGAAACTTTGACGTTTCACCGGATGGGACTGTTGCGGCGAAGGCGGCCCGAAAGGTTTCTGCACCTGCGCCAATGCCGCAAGGTTTGGGAATGCACCCGCAGGCGTGACCAGTGTCAGCACTGCCGACACGTTCGCGGCTTTGGTCGCAAAGCGGCTGGAAATGGGGATGATCACACCGCCGGGGGGGTCAACGTGTTCGTTATACGCCCGGTCGCCAAGGATTATGCCCGCCTTGAACGGATTCTGCCGTTCCTTGCCGCGGATGCGGTTCTGATTTTCAGCGTGCCGGCAACGCGCAGCCTGTTCTAAGGCAAATACATCAGATCGTCGGGGGGCGGTAACTGAACCGCCCCCTCGACAACCCCACGAAACCACTGGTTTGCCTGATCCGCGTCGCTGTTGGCGTGCCAATACAGATAGGTATCGATCTTTGGGGCCGCGAACGGGGTGGCGATGATCTGATGCTTGAACCAGATGTTCGCCCGCTCCGCGATGGCCTCGGACATGGTCAGAACCAGATCGGTTCGATCCACCAGACGCATCGCTGTATTGATCTGCTGACACCGCACCGCCACCCGCCGCGATTTGCCTTCGCGTGACAGGGCGACGTCTTCGGGTCCATGACCTCCGGGGCGCGAGGTGACGAGGATATGCTCCAGCGACAAATAGGCCTCAAGGTCCAGCCCTTCGCGCGCGATCGGATGATCCTTGCGGGCCACGATGACGCTGCGCGACGAGGTCAGGTGCTTGCGGCGGATCGAATCCGGCAGCGGCAGGAATACGTCGATCGCGGCATTCATACGCCCGGCAGACAGGTCGGTTTCCAGATTGTGCCGATCATACCGGTTCGAAGTGACGGTGATTTTCGGCGCGGTTTCGCGCGCCAGCGTGACCAGTGGCAGGAAAAAAGTGTGCTCCATCAGCGGCCGCATCCCGATCGAAAAGGTCATATCGGCCGAGGACGGGTCAAAGCCGTCCAGTTCACCCAAGGTGCGCTCGAACAGTTGCAGCGCCTGCCGCACCGGTCCGATCATCTTTTGCGCTGCCGAGGTCGGAACCAGCTTTTGACCGTGCCGCACAAACAACGGGTCGTCCATGCGATCGCGCAGGCGTCCCAAGGCATGGCTGATGGTCGGCTGCGTCAGGTTCAGCGTCTCGGCCGCGCGGGTGACACCGCCTTGCGAATAGATCGCTTCGAACACAACAAAGAGGTTCAGATCGGTGCGTGATATATGCATGTTGTCTATGTCAGGGCATTTTTAGCATTCATTTTACTTATATTTCTCCCTTTTGCATATTGCGGTCAAGCGAGAAGGACCCCCGGCGTGACAGACCAATCCTTGGCGATTGACGGAAAAATCGTGCCGTTCAGCCCCTATTACATCGCCTTCGCCTTTTTCCGGCTGGCGGTGATTTTCGAAGGCATTGTATCGCGCGCTGCTGTGGGCAATCAGGTCTTGGGCGATGCCGATGACATGGCCCGGTTCAGCACGATTTTCGCGCGGTACGGACTGACACTTGCAGGAGCATAAACATGGATTTCAGCTATTCTGATAAGGTAAACGAACTGCGCCGCCGGGTGTCGGATTTCATGGACGACTATGTCATTCCGCGCCATCGCCGGTTCGTCGAAGAGGCCCATCAGGGCACCTATACCGTCAGCTTTTTAAACGACCTTAAAGCGCTGGCCAGAGAAGAAGGCCTGTGGAACCTGTTCCTGCCGCATCTGAAAGAAGGCGAGCCGGGCACAAGGTTGTCGACTATCGAATATGCGCCGCTGGCCGAAATCATGGGACAGCTACCTTGGGCATCCGAAGTGTTCAACTGCTCGGCGCCGGATACCGGCAACATGGAACTGATCCACATGTTCGGCACGCCCGAGCAGAAAAAGCGCTGGCTTGAGCCATTGCTGAACGGCGATATCCGGTCGTGCTTTGCCATGACCGAGCCAGACGTCGCCTCGTCCGATGCGACCAACGTGACCACGGTCATCAAGCGTGACGGCGATGACTATGTCATCAATGGCCGCAAATGGTTCATCACCGGCGCGGCCTCGCCGAACTGCAAGGTTGCCATCGTGATGGGCAAGACCGACCTGAACGCCGACATTCACCGTCAGCAAAGCATGATCCTTGTGCCGATGGATACGCCCGGCATGAACGTGGTGCGCAACATCAGTGTGATGAACCACCTCAGCTATGAAAGCCATTGCGAGATCGTGTTCAAGGATTGCCGCGTTCCGGCTTCGGCTTTGCTGGGCGGCGAAGGCGAAGGCTTTGCCATGGCGCAGGCGCGTCTGGGGCCGGGGCGCATCCACCACTGTATGCGCTCGATCGGTCAGGCCGAACTGGCGCTGAAGCTGATGGTCGAACGGTCGCTTGAACGGAAAACCTTTGGCAAATACCTGCACGAGCAAGGCGTCGTTCAGGAAATGATCGCCAAGTCGCGCTGCGAGATCGAACAGGCCCGCCTGCTGGTGCTTAAGGCCGCGTGGATGATCGACAATGTCGGTGCCAAAGGTGCCCGCGATGAGATCGCCATGATCAAGGTCGTGATCCCGCAGATGCAACTGGCCGTGACCGACCGCGCCATGCAGGTCTTTGGCGCTATGGGCCTGTCGCCCGACACGCCGTTACCCGATCTGTGGACCATGAGCCGCGCCCTGCGCATCGCCGATGGCCCGGACGAGGTTCACCTGCGCGCGATCGCCAAGGGCCAGATCAAGGCCGCTCAGAAAGGCGCGCATGACTCGGGCAAGTTCTTTACCCCGCCCGACCGGGCATCCGAGCGCTCGATCCGGGCCGATCAGATCGACTTCTGACGGGGCCGGACCATGGGTGTTTCGGCATGACCGGCGCGCGTCTGGTCGGGCACCCGCTGATCAAAGGCCGCCGCAGCGGCATCAGCTACGGCGGCGTGTCGATGTGTATTGCTGGCGGCATGGGCACTGCGGGTTTCAAATAAGCCGAATTTGATGACCAACCCCGGTCCCCGCAGCACCGCCTGCGGGGGCTTTTCTTTGTCTCAAACGTGATGCGTCGCCTGCTGGCGGGGCAACGGTTTCAATGATACCCAAGACGGGTGTTCAGGCCGGTGGGGGCGATGCGTTTCATTGGAATCATACTGGCGGTGATGCTGGGCGCCGTTGCGGCGCAGGCCACCGAGGTGCAGCTTGTCCTGCCCCCGGATGCGCCCGAGCGGCTGGAGGACGACCTGAAGGCGGCCTCGCTGACGCTCAGCGCCGCCCGCCAGTCCGACAGCACCCCGCAGGATCTGCTGGCGGCCGCGCGCGCCGATTACAGCCGCCTGATCTCGGTCCTGTATGGCCGCGCGTTTTATGGCCCCGAGATTCATATCGTAGTCGATGGGGTCGAGGCCGCCAGCCTGCCGCCCTATGCCGTCTCCGGCCCGATCCGCGATATTCGCATTTCGATCCTTCCGGGGTCGCAATTCGTGTTCTCGCGGGCGGAAATCGCCCCGCTGCCGAACAAGGTCACCCTGCCGCCCGAATTTGCCCCCGGTCAGCCCGCGGCGGCGACGGTGATCCGCGATGCGGCGGCGGCGGGCGTGTCGGGCTGGCGCGATGTCGGTCATGCCAAAGCCAGCCTGTCCAGCCAGCGCCTTGTGGCCGATCACGCCAGTGCCGAACTGGCTGCTACGCTGGGCCTGACACCGGGGCCGCGTCTGGCCTTTGGCGATCTGATCGTCGCCAGCGAAAGCAGCGTCCGCGCCGGGCGCATTCAGGACATCGCCGGCCTGCCCAGCGGCAAGACCTTCTCGCCGCACGATCTGGATCAGGCCGCCGAGCGCCTGCGCCGCAGCGGCGCCTTTCGCTCGGTCGTTTTGACCGAGGCCCAAGACCCGAACCCCGATGGCAGTCTCGACATCACCGCAACGCTTGTCGATGAACGCCCGCACCGCATCGGTGCCGGGGCTGAACTGTCGTCGCAAGAGGGGCTGCAAGCCTCGGCCTATTGGATGCATCGCAATCTCTGGGGCGGGGCCGAAAGGTTGCGGTTCGACGGATCGGTCGGCGGCATCGGCGGGCAATCCGGCGGGCTGGATTATTTCGCCGGTGTTACCCTGACCCGGCCCGCAACCTTTGGCCCCGATACCAGCCTGCGCTTTGCCGCCAGTCAGGAACGGCTGGACGAGCCGGACTATTTTCAGGACATTACCCGGCTGAGCACCGGCTTGGTGCATCAATTCTCGGACAGTTTGATCCTGACCGGCGGGGTCGAGCTAAGCCATTCCGAAGTCCGCGACGATCTGGGCAACCGCAGCTTTGATCAGTTTCTCGTGCCGCTGACCGCAACATGGGAACGCCGCAACAGCCTGCTGAACCCGGTCGAGGGCTTCTTTCTGGACATTCACGCCACCCCGTTTCTGGGCTTTGACAACAGCGCCTCGGGCGCGCGCCTGTATACCGATGGCCGGGTTTATCGCGGCTTTGGGCGTCAGGACCGTCTGGTTCTGGCAGGACGGGCGCAGCTGGGCACGGTCATGGGCGTGGGTCTGGCCGAAGTCCCGCCCGAGATGCTGTTCTTTTCCGGCGGTGGCGGCACCGTGCGCGGGCAACCCTATCAATCGCTGGGCGTCGATCTGGGCGGCGGCGTGACTGTTGGCGGGCGCTCGTTCATCGGCCTGTCGGGCGAGGTGCGCTTTCAACTGACGGACACTTACGGCGTGGTGGGCTTTGCCGACGCCGGGTATATCGGCCAGTCGGCGTTTGACGGGGCCGGGGATTGGCATTCCGGCGCCGGTCTGGGCCTGCGCTATTTCACCCCGATCGGGCCGATCCGTCTGGATATCGCGGTTCCGACCGGCGGCGACACCGGCCGCGACATGCAATTCTATATCGGCATCGGGCAGGCCTTCTGATGCGCTGGTTCTTTGCCCTTATCCTGATCCTGTTCGCGCCCTTCGCCGCGCTGGCCCAGCAGGACGACAGCAGCAGGCTTGAATCCTACCTGCAGGAAAAACTGTCCGATGCAGGCAGAACAGTGACGATTTCCGGCTTCGAAGGCGCGCTGTCTTCGACCGCGACGATCCGCGAGCTGACCATTGCCGACAGCACTGGCGTCTGGCTGACCCTGCGCGGGGTGCAATTGGACTGGTCGCGTGCCGCACTGCTGTCAGGACGGATCGAGGTCAACACCCTGACCGCCCGCGAAATCTTGCTGCCGCGCCTGCCTGCCAAACAATCGGCGCTGCAAAAATCGCAATCCGGGTCGTTCGAACTGCCCGATCTGCCGGTCTCGGTTCAGATCGGGGCGTTCGGGACGCCCAAGCTGGTGATCGGCGCGCCGGTGCTGGGGCAAGCGGCGCAAATGGCGGTCACCGGCGCGGTGTCGCTGGCCGGGGGGCAGGGCACGGCCAGCCTCAGCGCCCAACGCATTGATGGCCGCACCGATCACGTCGATCTGTCCGCCGGGTTCGACAATGAAACCCGTCAACTGACACTGGACCTGTCGCTGGAAGAACAGGCGGGCGGCATCGCCAGCACCGCGCTGCGCTTGCCCGGGCAACCCGCCCTTGGCCTGTCGATCACCGGCGACGCGCCGCTCAGCGATTTTGCCGCGACGATCAAACTGTCCTCGGACGGCCAGCCGCGCTTTGGCGGGACCGTGACCGTGCAGGATCAACTGACGCCGGATCAAACCCCGGCAGGCCGTAGCTTTGCCGCTGACCTGCAAGGCGATATCGCGCCGCTGTTCGCGCCTGAATACCGGCCGTTCTTTGGCGGGCAAATGCGGCTCTATTTCAGCGGAAAACGCGAAAAGGATGGGGGAATTTCCCTGTCGGAATTCGGCCTGAACGCGGCCGAGATTTCGGTATCCGGGTCGCTGGACCTGCTGCCCTCGGGCCTGCCTGCGCGGTTCGATCTCAGCGGGCAGATCGCGGCGAATGGCCCGGTTATCCTGCCGCTGCCCGGCCCCACGCTGCGGCTGGGCGCGACGCAGTTCTCGGCAGGGTTCGATGCCGCCGCCGGTCAGGAATGGCGCGCGAACCTGACCGCAAATCAGGTCTGGCGCGGCGATTTGCGCATTGGGCAACTGACCGCAGGCGGTTCGGGCCGGGTCATCGACGGCAATGCGCCTAGCGTCACGGCGCAACTGCGGGCCAGCGCCACGGCAATAACCCATCAAGCCAAGGCTTGGGCCGCGGCGCTGGGCACCGATCTGAGCGGCACTGGCGATCTGGTCTGGCACAGCGGTGACGGGGTCGAGGTGCAAGCGCTGCGGATCACCGGCGCCGGTCTGGACCTGACCGCCAAAGGCAGCGTCACAGGTGCGCTTGAGGATATGACCCTTTCGGGCGAGTTAGGCCTGATTAGTGACGATATTTCCCGATTTTCGGGCCTTGTGAACCGCCCGATTTCCGGCGCGGCCACGGTTGCGCTGACCGGTCGCTATGCGCTGCTGAGCGGCGGTTTTGACGCCACCGCCAAGGCCAGCACAAACGATCTGGTGCTGGGGATTGCCCAGCTTGATCCCTATCTGCGCGGCGCGGCTGATCTCAGCCTGACTGCCACGCGTGACGCCAGCGGCACCCGTATCGACCGGCTTTCGATCGACAGCAACACGGCACAAATCGCCGCCTCGGGCCACCTGTCCAAGGCTGACGC
>NZ_JBFHDW010000102.1:0-8524 GCF_041584535.1 Actibacterium sp.
CTGCCCGAGCAATACCGCAAACGGGCTAACTATGAAGGAGAAGCGGCATGCCCACCGGCACCGTGAAATGGTTCAATACCACCAAAGGCTATGGCTTTATTGCACCCGATGACGGGGGCAAAGACGTGTTCGTTCATATCTCGGCGGTCGAACGCGCCGGGCTGACTGGTTTGGCTGACAATCAAAAGATCAGCTACACCATGATCGAAGGCCGTGATGGCCGTCAGTCGGCAGGTGATCTGAAACCGATGTAAGCCACTGGCTTTCGCGATTTCGGGCCGGTTCGCGCTGCGGACCGGCCTTTTTCATGCGGTTTTCGCATATTTTTTCAGCATATTCGCGGTTTTCGGCCTATTTCTGTGCCGCCGCCCCGCCGTAATGCTGCGCCGCAGCATTTACAGGCCAAGACCAATGCCGGTCAATGCTAGGGTAAACCCACGATAACAAAACAACAGGGAGGCAAGCGCAAACGAGGCGCCTTTCCTCCGTGTCGCTTGCCTCCTGCCCTTACACCGGAGGCCGATATGCCTGAATTTCTGACGATCCTCGCCCTGTATTACGCCTGCGATCAGGCGGCCATGCAGACCGTGCTTAGCCCCGGACAGGCCGCCCAATGCGTTGACACCTATAGTCAGGTCAAGGCGCATTTCCTGACCCAAGACGAGTTGAACGCGCTGGCCGGACAGGCCCCGCAAGACCGAATCGTGGCGCTGCGGCAGGGCTATCCCCGCTTCAAAGCATGGGAAATCGCCAACCCGGACACGGTGCGCGACGCCCGCGCGGCGGCGGGAATCGCGGTGGCCGGACTGTGATTACCAGTCGAAATCCTGATGGCCCGAGCCATTCCCCGGCCCGATCCGAAACACACGACCAGTATAGCCCGGCGGCACATTGTCAGCTTCGACGAATTTGCCGCTGGGCAGACCTTCACAGAAGGTGCCATTGATGCCGGCGACAAGGGTCTGACCGGCCTGGCAATAATTCGCACCGGTCGTGACCGGCTGCGGCGGGATCGAGTTCAGCTCGCTTGGCTGGGTATAGTTCCACCGGATGGTGTAAGCGTCGGTCGAGGTCAGCGCGAGGGCTGAACCAGCCCCACAAAACAGCAGCCCCGCCGCAAGCGCGGCGTATTTGGTAATCATAGGTTTACCCCCACAAAATGTCTGGCTGCTCGAAATTTTATTATTAACAGAAGGTTACGCTGTTGACCGGGGGAGTCAATTTCTTAGCGCATCGTGAATGTTATTGTTGCCAAAATTCGAACAATAGCGGGCAATCCCGACCATTGGCCGCAAATCAGACTGCCGCCATCAGAATCCGTTTTCTGCATCAGATTGCTGGGCCACGGGCGTGGGCAACATATTGCCCACACGCCCGCAGGTGAACGGCGGGCCTTTTGACACGCCCGCCAGCAAAAGATCAGTCTTTCAGCAGCGCCTCGAATTCGCGCCACTCGCCTTTGCTCATGCCGGAAACTTCCTGGGTCACGGCCTCGCCTTTGACCATGCGGCGGATACAGTCGATCGCCTTGCCCGACAGGTTGGCGCCGCCCATGCGGTAATCTTCGAACGCCGAATAAGCCGCCGGAACCCAGTCGGCGACGACCTTGCAGATCTCGTCGGCATAGACCCGAATTTCATATTGCGCATGGGCGTCGGCGCGCAGCCGCAGGAAGTGGAACAGGTTGTGCAGGTCCACTTTCCAATACCACTGGGTGTAGATATTCGCCGGCAGGTTCATCCGCGCCAGTTCGCGCGCCAGACCTTGCTGGCCGTCCTGACTGATCATCGCCTCGTAATTGTCGTAACAGCGGGCGGCGTCGGATTTGAGGATTTCCAGAACCCGCGCGGCCTCGTCCCCGGTCAGCGCCTCGCCACGGCCCTGATTGTTCACCGTCGATTGCGCGGCGATGTGCTGGGCCTCGGGGATATAGAATTCGCGGTCCAGAATCGAATACCGGGCCGAGTATTCATTCACATTTGCGGTGCGGTGGCGGATCCACTGACGGGCGACAAAGACCGGCAGTTTCACATGCAGCTTGATCTCGCACATCTCGAACGGGGTGCTGTGCCAGTGCCGCATCAGGTAGCGGATCAGGCCTTCGTCATTGCTGACCGACTTGGTGCCCTTGCCATAGGACACGCGCGCGGCCTGACAGATCGCGGCGTCGTCACCCATATAGTCGATGACCCGGACAAAGCCGTGATCCAGAACCGGGATCGCCTTGTAAAGATGCGCCTCCATGCCCTCAGAGACCGCCCGCAGCGTCGGTTTCGGCGTCGCGCGCAGCTCGTCAATCTCGGCCAGTTGCTCAGGGCTCAGCGGCATTGGGGGGTCGTCCTTCTTCTTTGGCATCTCGAATCGTCACCCACTATATATAGGATATGCCAATCAGCAAATAACCATATCCAGAGCCGACACTTTCCAAAACTGATCTCGATTTTGGGCCGATATCGCGCCCGAATAGGGCAAGGCCCGAGCTTGTGTCGGATGGGTGTGTGTTCAATCTGCCCGGCAACTGAAACGAAAACGGGGGCCGTGGCCCCCGTTAGCTTTGCTCTGCGATGGCGTCTTAGTTGACGATCGTCGCCTCGGTCGAGGCGCGCAGGTCGTCTTCGGTGACGCCTTCGGCGCATTCGACGATCTTCAGCCCGCCTTCGACCACGTCCAGCACGCCCAGGTTGGTGATGATCCGGTCCACCACGCCCCTGCCGGTCAGCGGCAGGGTGCAGTCCTTCAGCACCTTGCTTTCGCCGTGCTTGTTGGTGTGGTCCATCACCACGACAACCCGGCCAACGCCCGCGACCAGATCCATCGCGCCGCCCATGCCCTTGATCAGCTTGCCGGGGATCATCCAGTTCGCCAGATCGCCGTTTTCGGCCACTTCCATCGCGCCAAGGATCGCCATCGCGATCTTGCCGCCACGGATCATCGCAAAGCTTTGCGCGCTGTCGAAATAGGCCGAGTGCGGCAATTCGGTGATCGTCTGCTTGCCAGCGTTGATCAGGTCGGCGTCAACCTTGTCGTCGGTCGGAAACGGCCCGATGCCCAGCATCCCGTTCTCGGATTGCAGCGTCACGTGGATGCCGTCGGGGATGTGGTTGGCGACAAGGGTCGGAATCCCGATCCCAAGGTTCACATACCAGCCGTCCTGCAGCTCTTGCGCCGCGCGGGCGGCCATTTGGTTGCGGTCCCATGCCATGATGCGGTCTCCTTAAGCTGCCGGGCGCGTGGTGCGCTGTTCGATGCGTTTCTCGTGTTCGCCCTGAATCAGGCGGTGCACGTAGATGCCGGGCAGGTGAATGTGGTCGGGGTCGAGGCTGCCGGTCGGGACGATCTCTTCGACTTCGGCGATGCAGATCTTGCCGCAGGTCGCAGCCGGCGGGTTGAAGTTGCGCGCGGTCTTGCGGAAGATCAGGTTGCCGGTCTCGTCGGCTTTCCAGGCTTTGACGATGCTGAGATCCGCAAAGATGCCGGTTTCCATGATGTATTCTTCGCCGTTGAAGATCTTGGTGTCCTTGCCCTCGGCGATCACGGTGCCGACGCCGGTCTTGGTGTAGAACCCGGGAATACCGGCGCCACCGGCGCGCATGCGCTCGGCCAGCGTGCCTTGCGGGTTGAATTCCAGCTCCAGCTCGCCCGAGAGATATTGCCGCATGAACTCGGCGTTCTCGCCGACATAGGACGACATCATCTTCTTGATCTGCTTGGTGTCCAGCAGTTTGCCCAGACCAAAGCCATCCACACCACAGTTGTTCGACGCGATCGTCAGGTCCTTGACGCCGCTCTCGACCAGCGCGTCGATCAACAGCTCGGGAATGCCACACAGGCCAAATCCACCAGCTGCGATCATCATGCCATCAAAGAGCAAACCGTCGAGCGCATCACTCGCGCTGCCGTATACTTTCTTCATGAAAATCTCTCTTTCTTGTCCAACCGGCCGGTTGCGGCCCGTTTCCGTTCAGACGCCGGGGCGATCCCCGCCCGCGTGCGCCAATTCGCTAGGGTGCGGCGCGACAAAATGATGCCGCGCCCCTTCAGAATATCGACCATCCGCGCATCGCTGAGCGGGGCATCGGGCGGCTCAACCGCGACCAGTTCGGCGATCATCGCCGCGATCGCATCCCCGGCAAGGCTTTCGCCGGTCTGACAGGTCACTCGCCCGCGACCAAAGAAATCGCGCAGCGGCAGCACCTGTTTCGGCAATTGCATCAACAGCCCGGCGCGAATCCGCCCGACGGTGGTTTCATGCAGACCCAGCGCTGCCCCGACCTCGCCGCTGGTCAGCGGTTTCAGACGGGTGCGGCCGTGGTCCAGAAACGCATGCTGATAAGCGATCACATAGCCCGCGACGCGCAGGATCATCTGGTTGCGGCGCGACAGGGTCCGCTCAAGCCAGCGGGCGGTTTCCAGCCCCTCTTTCGAATCCGGTTCGGCCAGACGCACGACGCGCACCTCGGGCGTCGAGGCCCGGTTCAGCGCCACCTGCCATTCGCCCAGTTCATCGCGGCTGACAACAAGGTCGGGGGCGCGGCGCAGCGCCGGGCTGGTATCGAATTGCGCGCCGGGCTTGGGATCAAGACTGCGCAGCAGCGCCACCATGCGCCCCAGTTCTTCGGCATCGACCGCACAGCGCTGGATCAGCGCCCCGGTGTCACCCCGTGCCAAGGCCGGCAGGTTGTCGAGCAGGCTTTGCATCGGCGGGGTCAGGGCCTCGGCCTCGGCCAGTTGTAGGGCCAGACATTCCGACAGTGACCGGGCGAACAGGCCGGTTGGCTCGATCCCCTGCAACTTTTCCAGCACCTGCGCCGCCTGTTCGGGTGTGCAGCCTGCGGTGCGGGCGACCTCATCGACGCTTTCGCCCAGCCATCCCGAGGGTTCCAGCGCCGCGACAAAGACCTCGGCGATCTGGCGGTCGCGCGCGGAATTGAACACCAGTCCGATCTGATCCTGCACATGGCCATACAGCCCCGCAACCTGCGCGCCGAACCGGTCGGGATCGAAATCACCAGCCCCGGCCATGCTGCCCGGCGTGACCCACGGCCGGCGCCGCTGCGGCGTCAGTTCAGGCATCGGCAGCGTGACCTGCAGGTTGGGATTGCGCGCGGCCTCTTCGATCAGCAGGCCGCTTAGTTCGGCATTGTCCAACTGCAACAGGCCAAGGGCGCGTTGCATGGTCTGGGTCATCCGTTGGGCGGGTTGTTGCGACAGATACTGACCATGGCCGCTCATGACGCGCCCTCCGGCGACACCACGGCCGCCCGCCGACCAAGGGCCGATGCGGGGATGCCGATCAACCGACAGGCGGTTGCCGCCGATCGGACAACATGTGTCATCTGCTTCTCCCAGAGCCGCGCCATGTGTCAGGCGCGACCCGTCTCCAGCACGGTGGCATAATTCGCCACCGCAGCGCCACCCATATTGACCACGACCCCAAGGCGCGGGTTGTCGATCTGAATGTCTCCGGCGGTGCCGGTCAATTGGCGAAACGCCAGCGCGTGCATCGACACGCCAGTGGCGCCAACCGGGTGGCCCTTGGCCTTGAGCCCGCCCGACAGGTTCACCGGCAAGCGCCCGCCGCGATAGACCGAGCCGTCATCCAGAACATCGACCCCCTGACCGGCGTCGCACAGGCCCAGTGCCTCGTACATCAGCAATTCAGCGATGGTGAAACAGTCATGCACCTCGGCAAAGCCCACATCCGCGACCCCAATCCCCGCCTCGGCATAGGCTTGTGCAACGGCGCGTTTCGGGCCTTCGAAACCCAGAATATCATGGCGCGACATCGGCAGGAAATCCGACACATGCGCGGCGGCGCGGATACGCGCGCTGCGGGCATGGGGCGCGGGATCGGCGCTTAGGACCACGGCGGCGGCCCCGTCGGAAATCAGCGAACAATCCGACAGGCGCAGCGGCGGCGCGATCAGCGGGTTCTTTTCGCTGATCTCGTTGCATTGTTCAAAGCTGAGATCGCGGCGCATCTGCGCCAGCGGATTGCCCAGCGCATTGGCATGGTTTTTTGCCGAAATGCGCGCCATCGAGGTCAGCGGATCGCCATAGCGCGCGGCATAGGCCTTGGCAGCAAGCGCAAAGACCTGAGGAAAGCTAAGGCTGGCCTCGGCCGGATCGCCCTGATACCCGGCGCGGCCAAGGGCGGTTGTCACCTCGGGCGTGCTGCGATGGGTCATCTTCTCGACCCCGACGACCAGCACGCGCCTAGCCTGCCCGGCGCGGATCGCGTTCATCCCGGCATAAAGCGCGCCCGAGCCGGACGCGCAGGCATTTTCGACCCGCGTCGCAGGCTTGAAGCGCAGCCCGTCATCGGCCTGATGCACCAGCGACGACGCGAACCCGTCATCGGCCATACCAGCGTTGAAATGGCCCAGATAGACCGCGTCGATATCCGCGCCCGAAATCCCGGCTTCGGCCAAGGCTTCGCGCGTGGCTTCGACGATCAGGTCTTCAAGGCTGCGCGCGTCGAACCGCCCGAATGCGGTGTGACCACTGCCGACGATGTGAATACTGTTCATAAGAGCCTCCTGATACGGGTCGAACCACAATGCCCGCGTTGGCCGCAGGGGGATATTGGGGGAAATACGTATGCGTATTCCTACGTAGTCAAATACGTATACGTCAGATTTCCGGATCGCTATACTGTGCGGATGAACACCAATGCCTCTCTTGCCGAACTTGGGTTTCTTGAATCGCCCATCGCGCAGCTGATGCTTGCGCACCGCCAGATTCTGCGGGCCAACCGGGCGGCGCAGACGCTGTTCGGCTATTCGGCCGAAGCGCTGGAAGGCCGGTCGGCGCGGCTTTTGTATCCCAGCCATGCCGATTTCAGCCTGATCGGCGCGCGGGCGGAAAAAGGCATGTCCGAGAACAAAAGCTACGAGGATCAGCGCTTTATGCAGATGGCCGATGGCACGATCTGCTGGATGCGCGCCCGTGGTGTGACGCTCAGCCCGGAGGACCCGTTTGCCTTGACGATCTGGGCGTTTGAGCGAACAGCCGAGCAGGTCACGCGGTCGGTCGATCTGACGCCACGCGAACAGGACATCGCGCGCCATGTCGTGAATGGGCGCACCTGCAAGGAAATCGGCCTTGCTTTGGGTATCTCGCATCGCACGGTCGAGGTGCATCGCGCGCGCCTGATGAAAAAACTCGGGGCGCGCAACACCGCTGAACTGGTGTCCAAGATCATCGTGGTCGGCTAGCCGCCGATCCTGCACCGCCTATGCGCCGGCACGGGCATCGCGCAGAAACCGGGGCTGGATCACGAACGCGCCCGAACTCAGCCCCGGGCGGGTGGCCAGCGGCATCCGCTCGCCCAACCAGTTGCGGGTCGCCAGATCGGGCTGTGCCGCCGCCCGCCGCAATGCCAGCGCATCTGCGGGCAGATCGGCCAACAGCGCACGGATCTCGTGTTCGTCCTCGGGGCTAAGGCCCTCGCCGATCACCACCACCGCACCCTGCCCCGCACTGATCGCGCCGTGACTGGGCCAGCGCGCCAGACGCACCGGCGCATAGGCGGTGGATTGGACGCATTGGATCGCCATCGGCGCCGTGATCCCGTCAACCGCCACGATCCCTTTCAGCCGCAGGATCTTGCCCTGCCAACGCCCAAGGATTTCACCGATCCGCACCGCAAAGCCCCGCCACGCCACCGGCTGGGGCAACCGCACCGAGAAACTGCGCACCCGGCCACTATGCGCATGTGCTGCCGTGGGCAAGGTCAGCGCCGTTGCCGGGGTCGCGGCAATCCCGGCGGCCTGACCCAGCCACAAGGCCAGATCCTGAGGCGCCTGTTCGGAGGCATATAGCCCGCCGCCAAATATCTTATCGACCGACTGGCTGGCGTCATCGACCTCAAGCCGCGGCGCGGCGGGGTTCAGTTCGGCCAACCTTTGCATCAGCGCATGGCGCGTCGCCCGGTCCGAAAGGTCAGTCTTGGACATCACCAGACGATCCGCCATGCTGACCTGCACGCGGGCCTCGCGGTGATGCGCCAGTTGCGCAAGCGCGTGGCCGCTGTCGACCACGGTGACGATCCCGTCACAGCGAAAGCGGGCCGAGGCGAACCGGTCTTCCATCAGCGCCCGCACCACCGGCATCGGATCGGCAAGACCGGTGGTCTCGATCACGACCCGCGACACCGGCGGAATTTCGCGCCGGGCCACGCGGTCGTGCAGCCGCTTCAGCTCGGCAATCAGATCGCCCTGAACGGTGCAGCACACACAGCCGGATTCGAGAATCACCAAGGCCTCATCGATTCGCTCGACCAGGTGGTGATCAATGCCGATTTCGCCGAATTCGTTGATGAACACGGCAGCCGATGCCATCTCGGGCAGGGTCATCAGCCGGTTCAGAAAGGTTGTTTTTCCGGCCCCAAGGAACCCTGTCAGCAGGGTCACAGGCACCCGTCCTTCGGCCTTGGGTTGGGCCAGAACAGCAAGATTTTCAGGCGTCGACATCGGTTTTCTCTCCCCTTTTTCAGTGAAAAGAGAAGCAGGTTTCGTTCCAG
>NZ_JBFHDW010000103.1:0-8500 GCF_041584535.1 Actibacterium sp.
CATGAAACCGCCGAATTGCCGGCTTTCGATCGGCTCAAGCATCACCAGCGGGGTCAGGCCTTCGGTGAGGAACTGCGCCACCGGCCCGGCCAGAACTAGCCACCACAGGATCGGCGCGAAGATCGCAAGGATCAGGCCGATCAGGCTGCCCAATCTGCGGCTGCCGACGCCAAAGAATACATAGCCAATGCCAAAACCGAACAGCACCGACAGCGGCAACCAGATCGAGCCGCCCCACAGCAGCCACGGCACCACGAACGGCGCCAGAACCGACAGTCGAAGCATCTGCCGCGGCAGGCCCGAAAACAGCACCGGCGCCAGCGCGGCCATGGCCACCAGAAACGCCAGAATCGGCCGCCAATACAGTTCAGGCGGATAAAAGCCGAACATCAATTGCAGCCAGCGTTCGCGGATCACGCCCCAGCAAGCCTTGTGCGCGTCGGGGCCGAATTGCGTTGCCAGTATTTCGCGGCATTCGTTCAGCGAGCCCGAATTCCACGTCGGCGAGATGATCCAGCTTGCCAGCCCGACCACCACATTCACCAGAATGAACAGCGTCAGCAGGCTAAGCGCCGAATTCACCCAGCCGGAAAACAGGTTGTGCCGCATCCAGCCCAGAATCCCGACTGACGTCGCCGGTGGCGGTTGTTGCGGCAACATTTCGGTGCGGACATAAGACAGATCAGACATCTTAACGCTCCACCAGTTTGACGCGGTTGTTATACCAGTTCATCGCGCCCGAAATGCTGAGCGAGATCACCAGATAAACCAGCATCAACAGCATCACGCATTCCAGCTCGCGACCGGTCTGGTTCATGGTGATACCGCCCAGCGTGCCGGTGATATCCATGTAGCCCACGGCGATGGCCAGCGACGAGTTCTTGGTCAGGTTCAGATATTGCGAGATCATCGGCGGGATGATGATCCGCAGCGCCTGTGGCAGCACCACCAGACGCATCGTCAGATTGGGCCGCAGACCCAGCGCCGAGGCGGCCTCGGTCTGGCCTTTGGACACCGCAACGATGCCCGAGCGGACGATTTCCGCGATGAAGGATGCAGTATACAGCGACAGGGCCAGCCACAGCGCAATCAGCGAATTGCGCATATGGATGCCGCCCTTGAAGTTAAAGCCTTTCAGCTCGGGCGTGCCCAGATAAAAGCCCAGCGCCACCAGCGCCGCCAGAACCGGCAGCACGATGACCGCCAGTTGCGTATACCAGACCGTCGGGCGCAGGCCGGTTTCAACCTGAATCCGCGTGGCACGGCGGCCGATGGCGCGGGCGATGAACAGGCCCGCCGCCAGCACGGCCAGCAGCGCCACAAGGTCAAGACTGATACCAAAGGCGCCGAAAACCGAAAGGTCGCCAAGGCCACGGCTGAACAGCGGTTCGGGCATATAGACGCCGCGATTGGTCAGCGCGACGTGGTCGAACAGGATCATCGAGGCTGTGGCATTATCGCCGCGAAAGGCGTTCGGGGCGGGCAAGGTCTCGATCAAAACCGCCATCGAGAACACGATCCACAACAGCACCGGCACGTTGCGGAACAGCTCGACGTAACCGGTCATCAGCCGCGACAGCAACCAGTTCGGAGACAACCGCATCACGCCGATCAGCACTCCCAGCACCGTCGCCAGCACACAGCCCATCACCGCAATCAGCAGGGTGTTCAGCAGACCGATCACAGCCGCGCGCAGGTGGGTGTCCTGACTGGTATAGTCGATCAGGCGCTGGTTGATGTCATAGCCGGCGGTTTCACCGAAAAAGCCGAAATCAAAGCTTTGGCCCAGCGCGGCAAGGTTGGACAGCGTGTTGTTGATCAGCCACCCGGCCCCCAGCATCGCTGCCATCAGCGCGACAATCTGGATCGTCATCGCCCGATAGCGCGAATCGTAGATCAACATACTCAGTCGAAACGACTGCTTCGGAGTGTCTGTAGAGGTTGTCATTTAGCTCCCCTTGGTGGCCGCAGGGTGCGGTGTTCGATCAACCGAAAGTCCGGCGCTCGGGCCAGCGAAAGGCAGAGGGCGCCGCCAGACCGGGGCGCCCTCTTGGGTCGTTTAGCGGAACGGCGGCGAATACAGCAGGCCGCCGTTGGTCCACAGCGCGTTCAGGCCGCGCGACAGGCCGATCGGGGTGTTTTCACCGATGTTCTTTTCAAAGATTTCGCCATAGTTGCCCGAGGCCATGATCGCCTGTTTGGCCCAATCCGGCGACAGGCCTAACATCTCGCCCAGATTGCCATCGGTGCCCAGCAGGCGGCGCACTTCGGGGTTTTCCGAATTCGCGGCTTTTTCCGTGACGTTGGCCGAGGTCACACCCAGCTCTTCGGCGGTGATCAGCGCGTTCAGAGTCCAGCGCACGATGTCAGCCCAGTTGTTGTCGCCATGGCGCACCAGCGGGCCAAGCGGCTCTTTCGAGATGATTTCGGGCAGCAGCGTATGCTCGCCCGGGGCTTCGAACGTGGCGCGGGTCGCAGCCAGCTGCGAGGCATCGGTGGTGAACACGTCACAGGCACCGGCCAGATACTGCTGTTGCGCTTCGGCGTTGGTTTCGATCGGAACCGGATCGTAATGAATGTTGTTCAGCCGGAAAAAGTCGGTCAGGTTCAGTTCGGTCGTGGTGCCGCTTTGGATACAGATCGTGGCGCCATCCAGTTCTTTCGCCGAGGTCACACCCAAATTCTTGCGCACCATAAAGCCTTGGCCATCGTAATAGCTGACGCCAGCGAAATCGAGGTCCAGATCGACATCACGCGAGAAGGTCCAGGTGGTGTTGCGCGACAGGATATCGACTTCGCCAGCGCGCAGCGCCGAGAACCGGGTTTTCGTGGTCAGCGGCACGAATTCCACCGCGTTCGGGTCGCCCAGCACCGCAGCGGCCACAGCCCGGCACAGCGACACGTCAAAGCCGCCCCAGACGCCGTTCGCATCCGGTGCCGCAAAGCCGACAAGGCCGGTATTCACGCCACATTTAAGTTGTCCGTTTGCCTTGACGCTGTCCACGGTTGCGGCCGAAGCCAGTCCGGCAACCAATCCTGCGGCTGTCAAAGCACCCCAAAATACGGTCTTTTTCATAGTTTACCTCTTCCTGACGCCCCCTGAGTGAAGGCGATGTCCTGCCGCCCCTGCCTGGGCGATCTGAATAAATTTGCGCGAACAATGCCGTGCTTGGTGCCAAGTTTGGTCGCAAGCAGGGGACAGCGTCAAGTCCAGCGGCCATAAACCTAAGGTTACTGGCCGTTATTAGGACCAAAAGTGAACGAATTCGCCTTGTCTGGTGCGGGCCTATTCCGCCCTCAGCAGTTCGAGGAACCGCTCGGCATGCAGAAAGTCCTGACGTTTGGACTCGGCCAGTTCCGCCGCGTCGTCGTCGATACCCCATTGTTCTGCCTGCCAATCTTCGTCGACACGCGACAGCGGCCAAGCGGTTTCGGCATCGACCCGGCCCCGCGCCACGGCAAGGCCAAGGATCAGCGAACCGCTGATCGAGACCAGATCATGCACAGCGGTCAATTCAAAGGCGTCAAGTCCATGCACCAGCGCGGTCAGACGCTCAAGGCTGTCCCGGGGCTGGGTTTGGTGGACCACCCCCTGCGTGGCGCTTAACGGCGCGGACAGCTCTTGCGCGGCCCAGTCCAGATAGGGATCCCACGCCGCCGTCTGCAGGTCGATCAGGGCTTGCGGGCGCTCGGCGCGATAGCACAACAGATCGGTCCCGCCATAAGCGGCGATCAGGTCGGCGACCTCGTCATGCTGGGCGCTGACCTTGTCGATTGCGGCATTGGCCGAGCGGGTCACCGGCATCCGGCGCGGGTCGATCTTTTCCTCGACCGCGTCCCATTCCGCCGCAATCGCCAACGCCAGCGCGCGGCTGGGCACAATCAGGTCAGCCTTGGCCGGGGTTTTCAACGTCCGCACATCCAGCGCCACGCCAAAGCCATCGCCGGTTTCGACCACACTGGCCTGTTTCCAGAACCGCTTTTTCACCCATCCGCTCATTCGTCTCTCCAGATCTCGTCCAGCGCTGGCAGCACGTCGTCGAACCGGGTCAGCACCCGCCGCGCCGCTGTCAGCTGCGCGGGCCGGTGATAGCCCCAGCCGACGCCCAGCCCGGTCACGCCCGCCGCCTGCGCCATATCCATATCAAAGCTGGTGTCCCCTATCACAACCGCATCCCCGGCTTCCACGCCTGTTTCGGCCAGACAGGTCAGAACCATCGACGGGTGCGGTTTCGACGGGTGGTGATCGGCAACCTGCGTGGTCACGAAATACCGGCCCAGATCATGCGCCGCCAAAACGTGATCCAGACCGCGCAGGGATTTGCCGGTGGCAAGGCCCAGCAACACCTCGCCCTGCGCCGCCAGCGCGTCCAGCGCCGCGCGGGCGCCGGGATACAGGGGCGATGGTGCATCCGCCGTGCGCAGATCGTGAAAGGCCTGTTTATAGGTCTCGACCAGCCGGGCGTGGGTGTCGGGGTCGGCGTCCGGGGCCAGCCGCGCCATCGCAGCGGGCAAGGACAGGCCGACGATGCCAAGCACGTCGTCAGGCGCGGGCATACTCTGGGCCGCGAATGCCGCGGCCATCGCGCCTTTGATATGCGCCTGACTGTCGATCAAAGTTCCGTCTACGTCGAAAATCACCAGCCTCAGGCGGCTCATTCCAACTCCTCGAACGGGTCGGCGGGCACGTCCGATTCGCGCCAGTCCAGCAGTTCCCATGTCTTGGCCATATGCGGCGGCAACGGCGCGGTGATCTCAAGCAGCTTGCCGGTCACCGGATGCGTCAACCGGATCGAGCGCGCATGCAGATGCAGTTTGCGGCTAATCTCGCCACCCAATTGCGCGCCCCAGCCATCGCCAAGGTTTTCCTGCCCCGAACCGCCATATTTGCCGTCCCCGATGATCGGGTGGCCGATTTCAGCCATATGCGCCCGCAATTGGTGGGTGCGGCCGGTTACCGGCACCAAAGCCACCCAACTGACCCGCCCGCCCAGCGCCGACAGAACCGCGTAATCGGTCACGGCGCGTTTGGCGTCCGGGGTCTTGTCGACCTCGGCCGGGTGGATACAGATCATTTTCTCGGCCTCGCCCCGGGCGCCATGGCCCGGCGCCTTGAGCAGACCGTATTTGATCGTGCCCATCTGCGGTTTGGGCTGGCCGGCAACGGCGGCCCAGTAAATCTTGCGGGTGTCGCGGTCGCGGAAGGCGCTGGTCAGCTTGGCCGCCACCGCCCGGGTGCGCGCCAGCAGCAGAACGCCCGAGGTGTCCTTGTCCAGCCGGTGCACAAGCCGTGGCTTTTCATCCAGCCCGAATTTCAGCGCCTCGGCCAGACCATCGACATGGCGATCCTGCCCGGTGCCGCCTTGCGTCGGCAGGCCAGCAGGCTTGTTCAGCGCGATGATCTGATCGTCCCGATACAGAACGCAGGACTGGATCAGCTTGGCATCGGCATCCGACACCCGCGAGCGGGCGGCGGGTTTTTCACGCACCTCGGCCTCGTCCGGCAACGGCGGCACGCGCACCATCTGTCCGGCCTCGACCCGGCTGGCGGGTTTGACCCGGCCACCATCGACGCGGATCTCGCCCTTGCGGCACATTTTCTCGATCTTGATCTGGCTGACATGCGGGAACCGGCGGCGGAACCAACGGTCAAGCCGCTGATCGCCTTCGTCTTGCGTCACTTCCAGGGTCTGAACACCGCTCACGCGAAGGCTCCTCGTAACAGGGTAAGCGCCAGCACGATCGCCGCCAGCGACAACAGGACCGACGCCCCGACATAGACTGCCGCGACCGCCACCTGTCCGCGCTCGAACAGGGTGATCGCATCCAGAGAAAACGCCGAAAACGTGGTGAACCCACCCAGCATCCCGGTCATCAACAGCGGCGCATAGCGGGTGCCGCCCTTTTCAGCCAGCACCACCACCAGCGCGCCCATCAGGAACGAGCCGACGATATTCACCGTCAGGGTGCCCCACGGAAATCCGTGCCCCATCAGGCGCGTCGCGCCGAGTCCGGTCAGGTAACGGCAACTGGCGCCGATCGCGCCGCCCAGTGCCACTTGTGCCAATGTAGGTATCATGGGGTCTCTCTCATGCCGGGCGCGACGGTTGTCAACCGCTCTGCCGTTTTGCACGCAGTTTGGCAAAGTAATCGACGCGCTTTTTCAACTCTCGCTCATAACCACGCTCAACCGGCGTGTAATAGACACCGTGTTTCATGCTTTCCGGGAAATAGTTCTGCCCGGAAAAGCCGTCTTCGGCGTCGTGGTCATAGGCATAGCCTGCGCCGTATCCCTGTTCTTCCATTAACCGTGTCGGGGCATTGAGAATATGCTTGGGCGGCGGTTCGCTGCCGGTTTTTTTGGCAGCGGCGCGCGCGTTTTTATAGGCGCTGTAAGCGGCGTTCGACTTGGGCGCCAGCGCCAGATAGATCACCGCTTGTGCCAGCGCCAGTTCGCCCTCGGGGCTGCCCAGACGTTCATACATCGCCCATGCGTCCAGACAGTGTCGCTGGGCCGCCGGGTCGGCCAGACCGATATCCTCGACCGCCATGCGGGTGATGCGGCGGGCCAGATAGCGCGGGTCTTCGCCACCTTCCAGCATCCGCGCCAGCCAATACAGCGCCGCGTCCGGGTCCGAGCCGCGCACCGATTTATGCAGCGCCGAGATCAGGTTGAAATGTTCGTCACCGGACTTGTCGTATTTGGCCGCCCGCTTCATCAGCCGGGTCGCCAGTTGATCCGGGGTCAGCGGTTTGTCGGCCTTCCACGCCGCCACCTGTTCGATCAGGTTCAGCAAGGCCCGGCCATCGCCATCGGCCATCTCAAGCAATTGTTCCCGCGCCGGACCGTTCAGCGGCAAGGCGCGGCCCAGTTCATGTTCGGCCCGCTGCGCCAACAGTTCCAGATGCGCCAGATCCAGCCGTTTCAGCACCAGCACCTGCGAGCGGCTGAGCAGCGCGGCGTTCAGTTCGAAACTGGGGTTCTCGGTGGTGGCGCCGACCAACAGGATGGTGCCGTCTTCCATATGCGGCAGAAACCCGTCCTGCTGTGCTTTGTTAAAGCGGTGGATCTCGTCCACGAACAGCAGGGTGCCCTGCCCGTTGGCGCGGCGCATCTTGGCTGCCTCGAACACTTTGCGCAGTTCGGGCACGCCGGTGAAGATCGCGCTGATCTGGACGAAATGCAGATCGGTCTCATCGGCCAGCAGCCGGGCGATGGTGGTTTTGCCAACCCCCGGCGGCCCCCACAGGATCAACGAGCCCAGACTGTGCGAGGCCAGCATCACCCCCAGCGGTGCATCGGGGCCAAGCACCTGATCCTGCCCGATCACATCCGACAGCTTGCGCGGACGCAGCCGGTCGGCCAAGGGCCGCGGCGCATCTTTGGGCGGATCAGCCGCCGGAATCCGGTCAAACAGGTCACTCATTGCGCAACCCTATCGCGCCTGCGTCAAAGGCGAAAGCGCAAGACGCCACGGGTGCCGCCGCGCAGGTATTCGATCTGCCATGTACGACCGTCCCAGCGGCTTGCGGCCTTCAGGTCCGCAGGCTTGTCGATGCGGGTGTCGTTGACCTGCAACAGGACGTCACCCGCCTGCAGACCGATCCGCGCCGCGACCTCGCCGGGGTCGGTGATCATCACGCCGGTTTCAGTGCCGGACAGGTTATATTCCGACGCGACCGCCGGGTTCACCTGCACCGCAGTCAGCCCGGCCAGCGGGCTTTTGCCGCGCACCGTATAGGCCGCGCGCGGCGGGGTTTCGGGCGGCGCGATCATCGCCACGCGGGTGCTGTGGCGGGTGCCACCGGACAGGTATTGCACCTCGATCTCGCCACCGACACCGACGGCGGACATGCGAAAGATCATCTCTTGCGGGGTGTTCACCGGTGTGCCGCCCAGTTGCAGCACCACATCCCCAACCGCCAGCCCGGCCTTGCGGAACGGGCTGTCCGGATGCAATTCGGTCAGGACCACGCCTTCCGGCAGGCCCATGCCCAGACCCTCGGCCAGCGCGGCATCGACCGCCTGACCACCGACCCCGGCCCAGGGGCGTTCAAAGCTGCTGCGGCCCTGCTGGGCCTGCTCGACAAAGCGCTGCACCAGATTGGCGGGGATGGCAAAGCCGATGCCGTTCGACCCGCCCGAGCGGGTCAGGATCGCGGTGTTGATTCCCACAAGCCGCCCCTGCATATCCACCAGCGCCCCGCCCGAGTTGCCGGGGTTGATGGCAGCGTCTGTCTGAATGAAATAGCCGCGCCCGCTGCCGACCGAAACGCCCGAACGCGCCAGCCCCGAGACAATGCCCGACGACACGGTCTGCCCGATCCCGAACGGGTTGCCGATCGCCAGAACCAGATCGCCGACCTCGATCGTGTCGGAATCGCGCAGCGCCAGAACCGGCAGATCGCGCGCGTCAGACATCTGCAACACGGCGATGTCGGATTCCTCGTCCGCCAGCAAAACCTTGGCGTCGTATTCGCGCCGGTCGTTCAGGACCAC
>NZ_JBFHDW010000104.1:0-8494 GCF_041584535.1 Actibacterium sp.
ATAGGGGTCAACCGGCGAGATCATCAGATGCACGTCCATCACCGTGTTGATGTGCTTGCGGATCGCGGCGCACAGCGGCGGGCCGAAGGTCAGGTTCGGCACGAAATGCCCGTCCATCACATCGACATGCACCCAGTCACAGCCCTGATCCTCGATCGCGCGGATTTCCTGCCCGAAATTGGCGAAATCCGCCGACAGGATCGAGGGGGCAATCTTGATGGAACGGTCGAACATGGGGCTGGTCCTTTGATTCGTGCGTTGCCGCCGGTTTAGCGCATCGCGGCGGAAAGGGAAAATAACATGGCATTGGGGGTTGACCTTCCAGTGACTGGAGGCCCTATCTGTGGGCGGACAATCAAGGAGTCGTCTGATGTCTGCCCAGAATTCCGCCCGTTTCCATCTTGATGGCCTGCATTGCGCGTCCTGCGTGCGCCGGGCCGAAACCGCGCTTGGCGGCGTGCCCGGCGTGTCCGGGGCGCATGTCAATCTGGCTTCGGCCACGGCGGATGTGACCTATGATGGCCCACTGGCGCCGGTGCTGGACGCGGTGCGCGCGGCGGGGTTCGGCGTGGATACGACCGAGGTTCTATACGATGTCGAAGGCGCGACCTGCGCCTCGTGCGTCAGCCGCATTGAGAAGGCGGCGCTGGGGCAGGCGGGCGTCATGGGCGCGGCGATGAATCTGGCTTCGGGGCAATTGCGGGTGCAATTGGCGGGCGGCGACGCGGCCAGCATTGCCGACGCGGTGAACGCCACGGGCTATAAGGCGCGGCTGCATTCGGCGGAAACCGCCGTCCCGCTTGAGGACCGGCAACAGGCCGAGGCCCGGGCGCTGCGGCTGGATCTGACTGTCGCGGCGGTGCTGACACTGCCGGTGTTCCTGCTGGCGATGGGGGGGCATTTCATCCCGGCCTTTCACGCCTGGATCGGGGCGGCGATCGGCCATGCCACCGCGAATATCATTCAATTCGTTCTGACGACGCTGGTGCTGGCATGGCCCGGGCGGCGGTTCTTTCGCCATGGTGTGCCGCTGCTGCTGAAAGGCGCGCCGGACATGAACGCGCTGGTGGCGATGGGCACCTTCGCGGCGTGGAGCTATTCCACCGTGGCGACCTTTGCGCCGACGGTGCTGCCCGAAGGCTCGCGCGGGGTGTATTTCGAGGCCGCGGCGGTGATCGTCACCCTGATCCTGCTGGGCCGCTTGCTTGAGGCTCGCGCCAAGGGCCGCACCGGGGCCGCGATCAAGGCGCTGATGGGCCTGCGCCCTGACAGTGCCCGCGTTGTGACCGACGCGGGCGAGGTCGACCGCCCGGTGGCCGAATTGCAGGTCGGCGACCTGATCCGCCTGCGTCCCGGCGAACGCATCGCCACCGATGGCGAGGTCGCTGGCGGCGAAAGCTATGTCGATGAATCCATGATCACCGGCGAACCGGTGCCGGTTCTGAAACATCTGGGCAGCCCGGTCACTGGCGGCACGATCAACGGGCAGGGCACGCTGACCTATCGCGCCACCCATGTCGGCGCTGACACCGTGCTGGCGCGGATCATCGACATGGTGCAACAGGCGCAGGGCGCCAAGCTGCCGATTCAGGGGCTGGTCGACAAGATCACCGCGTGGTTCGTGCCGGCGGTTCTGGCGACTGCGGTGCTGACCGTGGCGCTGTGGCTGGTCTTTGGTCCCGATCCGGCGCTGTCCTTTGCCTTGGTTGCTGGCGTGTCGGTTCTGATCATCGCCTGCCCCTGTGCGATGGGGCTGGCCACGCCGACCTCGATCATGGTCGGCACCGGTCGCGCCGCTGAACTGGGCGTGCTGTTCCGGCGCGGCGATGCGCTGCAATCCTTGCAAGAGGTGGCGGTGGTGGCCTTTGACAAGACCGGCACCCTGACGATCGGCCACCCGGAACTGACCTCGGTCGCGCTGGCCAAAGGGTTTGATCGTGCGGCGCTGCTGCGGCAGGTCGCGGCGGTCGAGGCCTTGTCCGAACATCCCATCGCCCAAGCCATCGTCGCCGGGGCCGAAGCCCCGTTGCCGCCGGTCGAGGATTTTCAATCGATCACCGGGTTCGGCCTGAAAGGCACGGTCGAAGGCGCCGCCCTGATGGTGGGCGCCGAGCGGCTGATGCTGCGCGAAGGCATTGCCACCGCCGAACTGGACGCAGCGGCGGTCGCGTTGGCCCAGACCGGCGCGACGCCGGTCTATGCGGCGGTGAACGGCCAGTTGGCGGCGGTGATCGGCGTGTCGGACCGGGTGAAACCCTCGGCCAAGGCGGCGGTTGCCGCGCTGCATGCCCAAGGCGTCAAGACCGCGATGATCACCGGCGATACCCAAGCCACCGCCAATGCCATCGCGGCTGAACTGGGCATCGACCATGTCGAGGCCGGGGTGCTGCCCGAAGGCAAGGTCGCGGCGATCGAGGCGCTGATGAAACACGGCAGGCTGGCTTATGTCGGTGACGGCATCAACGATGCCCCGGCGCTGGCGCGGGCCGATGTCGGCATCGCCATCGGCACCGGCACCGATGTCGCGATCGAAGCCGGTGACGTGGTGCTGATGTCGGGCGATGTCGCGGGCGTGGTCAATGCGCTGGGCATCAGCCAGGCCACCATGCGCAATATCCGGCAGAACCTGTTCTGGGCCTTTGGTTATAACGTGCTGCTGATCCCGGTCGCCGCCGGGGCGTTGTATGTGTTTGGCGGCCCGCTTTTGTCGCCGATGCTGGCGGCGGGGGCGATGGCGTTCAGCTCGGTCTTTGTGGTCAGCAACGCGCTGCGGCTGCGGCGCGTCACGCCGGGGGCGGTGGCATGAATATCGGTCAGGTCTCGGATCGCGCGGGGCTGCCCGCCAAGACCATCCGCTATTACGAGGATATCGGCCTGATCGCCCCCGAACGGGGCGACAATGGCTATCGCGATTTCAGCGACACCGATCTGCACCGGCTGGTGTTTCTGGGCCGGGCGCGCGGCCTTGGCTTTACCATCGAGGAATGCCGCACCCTGCTGGCACTTTACGACGACAAATCCCGCGCCAGCGCCGATGTGAAACGCGTGGCGCAAGAGCACCTGGTTCAGATCGACGCCAAGATCGACGAGTTGAAAGCGATGCGCGCCACCCTGTCCGATCTGATCACTGCCTGTGCGGGCGATCACCGGCCTAATTGCCCGATCCTCAGCGGTCTGGCCAAGGCCTGAGCCAGCGCCGCGCCTTCAGAACAGCAGGGCGATCCCGCCCAGCACCAGCGACAGCGGCACCGACACCAGCATGCGGATCAGGGTGAATTGCCGTCCCATCAGCGGGATTTCATAAACCAGCGAGCGGTTGATATTGATCACCGAAAACGCCGTGACATAGGCCACCAAAGGCGCCCAGCCCGCCCCGGCCTTCAGTGCCGAGGCGCCGACGGCAAAGGCCACGAACGGCCCGCCGGGGGTGACCACACCCAGCACCGAGGCCAGCCCGACCCCGATCAGGCCCGAGCCTTCACCGAAATACTGTTCGATCTTGTCCACCGGCAAAAGCTCGGCCATGAACCCGGCGCCCAGCAGGCCCGCGAACACCCGTGGCACCAGATAGATCGTCGTGGTGCGGGCGCGGGCGATCACGGCGGGCACCGCCTCGGGGCGGGATTTGCGCAGCAGCCGCAGCGCGAACAGCGCCAGCGCCCACAGGAAAATCGTGCCGATCAGAATATTCATTGCCGGGCCTCGCGGCGCCGCAGGGTATGGCGCACCACCCAGCCCAGCACGATCGGTGCCGGCAGCGACAGCACAAAGCGCAGCGCGACGAAATCGGCGGGCAGAAAGGTCAGTTCCCAGATCAGGGTGCGGTTCAGCCCCAGCAGCATCCAGCCCGACACCAAAGCCACGCCGGCACCCATGTCGGCCCCCGCCGCCAACAGGCCCATGGTCAGCGGAAAGGTCACGCCCGGCCCGCCCGGCACCAGCATCCCGGCGATAGTGGCGATGGTCAGGCCGCGCAAGCCGCTGTCGGGGCCGATCCAGCTTTTGATCCGCTCGGGCGCGATCAGCATCGGCAGGGCCGAGGCCGCCAACACCCCGGCGACGATCTTGGGTAGCAATTCCGCCGTCAGCAGGGTTTCGTCCAGAAATATCTCCCAGACCCGGCCCAGCCCGCTTTGATACGCCACCCCGATCCCGGCCGCCAACGCCAGTGACGCCACGACAATCAGGCTGAAATCAATCAGCTTGCGCGGGGTGCTTGAGCCGGGCGGGGGCGGGGCGTTCGGGTCCATGGACACGGTTTCGCATGGCTTTTACTTCTGCGCAATTAACATGTTTAGGTTTTTGCCCTCGGTTCACCAGATGGCCCCGCGTGCCCCCTGCGTGATGCTGCGTCGCCGCATAGGCGTTGACTCTGTCGGCAAATCCGCTATGCACGGCCCCACTTCGGTTTCGCCTTAAGGGGCGAATGAAAAGGGAATGCGGTGCCGCCCGATGATCCGGGCCATTCCGCAGCTGCCCCCGCAACTGTAGGCGGAGAGCGAGGCTGACTATGCCACTGGGTCAAACCCCGGGAAGGCCAGCCAAGCATTGACCCGCAAGCCAGGAGACCTGCCGAGGTGATCACCCTTTCCGGGGCGCGGGGCGCGTATCGGAGGCGGCAAAACCGCAGAGGTGACGCACTCACCGTCTGCGGCAGGGGCGCAACCCTTCCCGGACATCCTTTGATGACCACAGCCGGTTTTCCGGCTGAACGAGGGTTGAAGATGAAGACCTTTCTGACCACCACCACCGCCGCAAGCGCGTTGCTGATCGGGCTGCTGCCCGCCCATGCCGAAAACGCGATCCTGCTGGATACCATCACCGCCACCGCCAACCTGAGCGACACCGATGTCAGCCGCACCGGCAACACCGTCGAGATCGTCACCGAGGACGAGCTTGAAGATGCGCCGGTCAGCCGCCTGTCGGATGTGCTGACTCAGGTGCCCGGCGTCAATGTCGTGACCAACGGCCCGCTGGGCGGCTGGTCGGGCCTGACCATTCGCGGCGCCAGCCAGTATTATGTCGGCGTCCGTCTGGACGGCATCGACATCACCGATCCCTCGGCCCCCAAGGTGGCTTATGATTTCGGCACGCTCAGCACCGGCGATCTGAGCCGGATCGAGGTTCTGAAGGGCTCGCAATCGGCGCTTTACGGCGCCAATGCCGTTGGCGGTGTGATCGACATGACCAGCCGCCGCGCCACCGAGGACGGGCTGCATCACAGCGTCGATCTGGAATATGGCTCGTATAACACCCTGCGCGGCAGCTATGGTCTGACGATGCGCAACGACATGTCCGAACTGGACCTGACCATTAGCCGCGTTCAGACCGATGGCTTTTCCGCCGCTGATGAAAACGACGGCAACACCGAGGCCGATGGTTTCACCGCCAACCGCCTCAGCTTTTATGGCCATGTCGATACTGACGGCGGTGTGCGTCTGGGCCTGTCCGGCTTTGTCGACCAGTCGCGCGGCGAGTTCGATCCGCAATATTACGCCGACCCCAGCCGGACCTATCCGATCATGATCGGCGATGGCGAAAGCTATGACGAGGTCACCGATGCCAACAGTGCCGGTCTGCGGGCCTTTGTCGAATTCTCGACCGGCGCGGTCGATCACAGCGTTTCGGCCAGCATCTATGATGTGTCGCGCCGCTATCGCTCGTCCGAGACCTATCTGCTGTATGATCAGTCTTACAGCGTGATCGGCAGCTATCTGGGCGTCGATGACTATACCTATGCCGGCACCCGCCGCCAGTTGCGCTATCAGGGCGACGCGATGCTGAATGCCGACATGCGCCTGTCCTTCGGTGCGGACGCCACCTTTGAGGATTACGATCAGTTCGGCAGCTATGGCACGCTGGCCGCCGACAGCCGCGATCTGGGCGCCTTTGCCGAATGGGCCTATGCCCCGAACGCGCAACTGGATATCGCCCTGTCGCTGCGCCATGACGACCACGCCACCTTTGGCGGCTTTACCACCGGTCGCCTGTCCGCCGCCTATCGCCCGCGCGAGGACCTGATCCTGCGCGCCGCCGCTGGCACCGGCTTCCGCGCACCGTCGCTGTTCGAACTTTACAGCGGCTTTGGCGATCCGACGCTTGAGCCCGAAACCAGCCTCAGCGCCGAACTGGGCATCGAGAAACGCTTTGCGAATGACACGGGCTTTGTCCGGGCCACGGCGTTCTATTTGGCGGCTGAAAACCTGATCGGCTATGACTATGGCTCGACCGCCTGCGCCTATGGGCCGGGCTGCTACAATCAGGTGCCGGGCGTTGCCCGTCGCACCGGTGTCGAGCTGGAAACCGGCTTTGATCTGGGCCCGGCTTTGTCGGTCGGCGGGTCTTATACCTATATCGACAGCTCGGTCAGCGCGACCTGGGCCGATGTGGCCCGCCATGACGTGTCGCTGTTCGCCAACTACGCGTTCAACGACCGCCTGACCGGTGGCCTGACGCTGGAGCATGTCGCCGATCGCCCGAACAGCCTTGGCGACTATACCGTCGCCCATGCCAGCGTCAGCTATGCGTTCGACGACAGCACCGAGGCCTATCTGCGGATCGAGAACCTGTTCGATACCGAATACCAACAGGTGCAGGGCTATGGCACCTCGGACCGGGCCTTCTATCTTGGCCTTCGCAAGAACTTCTAAGCCCCTTCTGGGGCTGATCGCCGCGCTGGGGATGATCCTTGGCGCGGCCCTTTCAGCGACGGCGGCCCCTGCGCGGGTGGTTTCGCTGAATGTCTGCACCGACCAGCTGGCGATGCTGCTGGCCGCGCCGGGGCAGCTGATTTCCGTTTCCTTTCTGGGACAGGACGCGCGCAGCTCGGCGATGGCCGAACAGGCGCAGGCCTATCCTGCCAATCACGGCCTTGCCGAAGAAGTGTTCCTGCTTCAGCCCGATCTGGTGCTGGCGGGCACTTATACGTCGCGCGCCGCCGTGTCGATGCTGCGGCGTCTGGGGGTCGAGGTGGTCGAGTTTGCCCCTGAAAACGGCCTGAATGATGTGCGCGTCAACCTGCGCGCCATGGGCCGGGTTCTGGGGCATCCGGACCGGGCCGATGCGCTGATCGCGCAGTTCGATGCCGATCTTGCGGCGCTGACCCTGCCGCCGAAAACCCGCCCGCGCGCCGCGCTTTACGGCCCGAACGGTTATACCACCGGGGCCCAGACGCTGGCCGGGGAAATCCTGACCGCCGCCGGGTTTTCCAACATCGCCACCGAGGCCGGCCTGCCCGCAGGTGGCACTCTGCCGCTGGAGCAACTGGTGATGTTGCAACCCGACCTGATTATCACCGGCACCCGCTATCCCGGCTCGTCGCGGGCCGAGGCCTTGCTGGATCACCCGGCCTTGCGCAAACTCGCGGCCATGCCGCGCGTGCGGGCGACGGGCGGGGCCTGGGTCTGCGGCACGCCGCATGTGCTGCGCGCGATCGACGGGCTGGTGGCGCTGCGCCACGACATGGAGGCCGGGCAATGAGCTATCGTCTGCTACTGATCCTGCTGGCGGTGCTGGTTGCGCTGCTGTTCGGCGCCTCGCTTTTGATCGGCCCGGCGGCGCTGGGCCTTGGCGAAAGCATATCGGCGCTGGTGTCGGGCCGGGGCGAGGCGGCGGTGCTGGTGATGCGCGAAATCCGCCTGCCGCGCGCCTTGCTGGGCGTGATGCTGGGCGCCTCGCTGGGCCTGTCGGGCGCGGCGATGCAGGGCTATCTGCGCAACCCGCTGGCCGAGCCGGGCCTGATCGGCGTCAGCTCATCCGCGGCCTTGGGCGCGGTGATCGCGCTGCAAACCGGGCTGGCGGCGGCCTTCGTTCTGGCCCTGCCGCTGATGGCGCTGGGCGGGGCGGTTCTGTCGGTGCTGGTGCTGTTGATGCTGGCCGGGCCGCGCGGGTCCAGCCTGACGCTGATCCTTGCCGGGATCGCAGTCAGCGCCTTTGCGGGCGCGATGACCTCGCTGGTGCTGAACCTGTCGCCCAACCCCTATGCGGCGGCCGAGATCGTGTTCTGGATGCTGGGTTCGCTCAGCGACCGGTCGTTCACCCATGTCTGGCTGGCGCTGCCGTTCATGGCGGTCGGCGCGGTGCTGCTGGCGACGCTGGGCCGCGGGCTGGACGCGCTGACGCTGGGCGAGGACGCGGCGCAGGCGCTGGGCATCCGCCTGACCCGGTTGCGGCTGGTGCTGGTGGCGGGGGTCGCGGCCTCGGTCGGGTCCGGCGTGGCGGTCGCGGGGGCGGTCGGGTTCGTCGGCCTTGTGGTGCCGCACCTGCTGCGCCCGCTGGTCGGCGCGCGGCCCGGTCGATTGCTGGCGGCCTCGGCCCTTGGCGGGGCGGCGATGGTGCAGGCGGCAGATATCGCGGTGCGGCTGATCGCACCGGACCGGGACCTGAAACTGGGGGTGCTGACGGCGCTGGTCGGGGCACCCTTGTTCCTGCACCTGATCTACAAAACGCGGAGGCAGGGGCTGTGACCGATCTGTTGACGCTGGAAAACCTGACC
>NZ_JBFHDW010000105.1:0-8488 GCF_041584535.1 Actibacterium sp.
TCGACCCCGGCCTGCGGGATCGCGATGATCGCGGCATCCACGCCTTTCGGCAGATCCGCGACCGACGCCACGCAGGGCAGACCGTCGATCTGGTCCTGCTTGGGATTCACCGGATAGATGTCGCCCGCATAGTTGAACCGCCGCAGCGTAGCCAGCGCCCGGGCCCCCATCGAAGCGGGATTGGCCGAGGCGCCGATAATGGCGATGGATTTCGGCGAGAGCAGGCGCCGGATATCCGGTGCCTTTTCTTTTTCAGAAGATGTATCCGCCGCCATAAGAGTTTAATCCTCGCGCTTGTAGGCCCCAAGGCCCGGCTTATAGGATTTCTCGTCAAGGAATTGCGAAATCCCCTGCAGCATCCCTTTGGTCGGATCGAACAGAGTCGCCTGAGCCGCTTTGGCCGACAGGTAATCCTCGGCGGTTTCCCAGTTCATTTCGTCGGCATGTTTATAGGCCAGCTTGGCCGCGTTCAGAACAACCGGGTTTTTCTGCATCAGGATCTTGGCCAGTTCAACCGTGCGCGCGCGCAGCTTGTCCGCCGGAAGAACCTCGTTCACCAGACCCATTTCCTTGGCCTTTTTGCCGTCAAAGGGTTCGCCGGTCATGATGTAATACAGGCAATCGGCCTGATTCATCTTGGCCGCGACCGAACGGGTCACGTTGCCGCCGGGGATGATGCCCCAGTTGACTTCGGACAGGCCGAACTGTGCATCTTCTGCGGCCAGCGACAGATCGCAGGACACCAGCGGCACAAAGGCGCCGCCGAACAGCCAGCCGTTGACCATGGCGATGGTCGGCTTGAGGTAATACATCAGCCGCTTGCGCTGCCAATGGAAGGTCTGGTTGCGAATGCGCAATTGCTGAATCGGAGGCAGCTTTTGAACTTCACGGAAGAATTCCTTCAGGTCCATGCCTGCCGACCAGCTGTCGCCCGATCCGGTCAGAACCAGAACCTTGCAGCGGTCATCGCCTTCCAGCTTGTCCAGAACCTCTTCCATTTCAAGGTTCAGTTCCGGGCTCATGGCGTTGCGCTTGTCAGGCCGGTTGAAATAGACCCAGGCGATTCCGTCCTCGAACTCGACCTTCACGGTCTTGTTCTTGTAGACGGGAAGGCCCGCGCTGGTATTTGCCTCGGTCATTGTGATGCTCCCTTTGTGCGTAGGCTCTGAATCCCTGAGCCCGAATAACTGTCAAAGCGCCCCATGGATCGGGGCGGCTCTGGTTGATAAGGTAACATTAGGGAAAGCCGATCCCCTATCGCAATGGAGCAGTTACCTATTCAGGCTGTAGCGTTCAGATTACATGACAGCAGGGGCACCCGGCGACGGGATAGGGGCGGATCAGGTCGTAGCCTTTTGGCTATGGCTTCCATAGCAGGATGATACGTTGCCTGAAGTTCGGCAAGTGTCGTTAAATATAGGCTGACCGGGGGAATTTCCCGGAAATCTGTTTTGAATACGGGGTTTCCCATGCGCCGCGACGCGACACGCATCTGACTAACGCCCCCGACGCATCACCCAAGGGAGGGGTTCCAATGGCGACGACGAAAGAAGACAATGACTTGATGACTTTGGTCGAGGGCGAAGCGCCGCTTGGCCAGATGTTGCGTCAACATTACTGGTTGCCGGCAATTCCCGGCGAAAAGCTGGAATCAGATGGCCGCCCGTATCGCGTGCGGCTTTTGGGCGAAAACTATGTGGTTTTCCGCAACACCGATGGCGATGTCGGCATTCTGGACGAGCTTTGCCCGCACCGCCGCGCCTCGCTGGCGCTGGGCCAGAACCGCGAAAACGGGCTGCGCTGCATCTATCACGGCTGGAAATTCGATATCGAAGGCAATCTGGTCGATGCCCCCAACGTCGAAAACAATCAGGAGCAATTCTGCAAGTCGGTAAAGGTGAACCGTTATCGCGCTGTCGAGCGCGGCGGAATCATCTGGGTCTGGCTGGGCAAGGGCACCGAAGCCCCGGCGTTTCCGGCGCTGCCGTTTGTCGATCTGCCGCCCGAACAGCGGTCAGTGACCTCGGCCGAAGTGAAAACCAACTGGCTGCAGGGCGTCGAGGCGTCGATGGATACGACTCATGTGTCCTTCCTGCACAGCTCGACCGTTGAGCTGGGCGGCAACACTCAGCGCAAGAACATGACCAAGGCCCGGTCGGCCAAGCTGGAGTTTCAGGACCGGCCCTATGGGTTCCGCTATGCCGCGATCCGCGACATCGGCAGCGACAAATCCTATGTGCGGGTGAACAACTTTGTCATGCCGTGGTATGCGGTGATCTGCCCGCCCGAAGAAAACGGCCCTTCGACCGTGTTCTTTTCGGTGCCGGTCGATGACACCACCCACCGCGCATGGTTCGTGCATTTCAACCAATTCCGCCCGCTGGGCCTGACGCCGCTCAGCATGACTTCGGACAGCTGGAACTGGCCGCCGAACCCGCCGGGCAGCCCGGACGAAAACTGGGGCCAGAACCGCGAAGTGATGGCACGCGGCCATTTCTCGGGCTTCCCGCAGCATCTTGCGACCGAGGATTTCGCCATGTTCCTGTCTCAGGGGCCGGTGCACGATCGCACCAAGGAACAGCTGTGTTCGTCGGACGGGGCGCTGCTGCGTGTGCGGCACCAGATCCTGAAATCGGTCAAGGAATACTCGGCCGGGGAAACGCCGAAACTGGCCGAAAGCACCGAAGAGGATTACACCACGGCCGTTTCCGTCGGGATGGAAACCGACAAGGGCGCGGCTTGGAAAACGCTGGTCAAATAAACTGACAGCAAGATGCGGGCGGGGCGTGTCCCTGCCCGTATTTCGCGCGAACGGAAGTCGACAATGCCCCATACCAACGATCCCACCGAAACGTATATGGCCCAGGTCGCGGCGATTGAAACGCCTGCGCCGGGTATCCGGCTGATTCATCTGTCGGCCTCGGAAGATGCGCCTTTGCCGGGCTTTGATCCGGGGGCGCATATCTCGGTGCGTATTCCGCCCAATGGCGGGGATCGTCCGTTCGAGATGTGGCGCAGCTATTCGCTGATCGCCTTTCCCGAGGACGTGGATCAGAATGCCAGCCACCCGCGCCGCCGCTATCTGATCGGCGTGCTGCGCGAGGCCGAGGGCAAGGGCGGCTCGCGCTATATGCATGACGACCTGTCCCTTGGTCAGTCGCTGACGCTGCGCCTGCCGCCGAACGGATTCTCGCTTGAACCGCCGCGCAACGGCATTCAGTTCGTGGCCGGGGGAATTGGCGTTACGCCGCTGATTTCGATGGCGTCATGGATGTCTGCCGCCGGTGCCGATTGCGACCTGCACTATACCTGCCGCACCCACGCCCAGCATATCCTGAAGGAAGAGCTGAACGCGCTGCCCGGTGCCAACCTGCATCTTTATGCTGACGAAGACCCCAAGGCCAAATTTTCAGTCGATGCGTTTCTGGACGGGCTTCAGGTCAACACGCCGATCTATGTCTGCGGTCCTGCCGGTCTGATCGATGCGGTGATTCAGGGCGCGCTGGCGCGCAAATGGTCCGAGGACCAACTGCATTCCGAATTGTTCGCCGAAGCTGGCCCGGTCGAGGGCGATGAGGCCTTCGAGGTCGAGATCGCCAGCTCGGGCGAGGTTCTGACCGTTCCGGCTGACCGCACCCTGCTGGACGTGCTGGAAGAATCCGGCGCCTTTGTCATGTATGACTGTCGTCAGGGCCATTGCGGCCTGTGCTCGGTGCCGGTGCTGTCCGGCGAAATCGTGCATCACGACATTTTCCTCAGCGACGATCAAAAGGCGCAGGGCGATATCATTCAGGCCTGTGTCTCGCGGGGCAAAGGGCGGTTGGTGCTTGATCTGTAACGACCGGCACGCCTAGTCGGGAATATAGGCCATGATCTCGCACTGAATCTGGATCGGGGCGGGGAACTTGTTCTCCAGCACATGCCGCGCCGGGCGGCTGGTCTCGTCCGGGAACATGTTCAGCCATTCCACGTTCAACGCATCCCGCGCGCCGCGATCCGCCATCCAGACCGTCATTTTCACGATGTGATCGGTGCTGCCGCCCGCGGCCTGAACCACCGCGGACAGGTTGTCGAACATGTTGCGGCATTGCTCGGACAAGTCTTGCGGGATCTGGCCGGTCGCACGATCGACCCCGATGATCCCGCCGGAATGCAGCAGCGGCCCAACCTTCGATGCCGTCGGGATCGGCGCGCCTTTGTGGCCCAGACCGTCAACATGGATCGTGGTGCGAAGCGACATGGCCGTCTCCTCAGAACTTGAATTTCGGGTCCAGCCAGTCGCGCATCGCGTCGCCATACAGGTTGAACGCAAAGACTGACAGGCTGATGGCAAGACCGGGGAAAATGATGACCCAGGGCGCCGTCAGGAAGAACTGGCTGGCATTGCCCGACAGCATCAGGCCCCAGGCCGGGGTCGGCTCGGTCACGCCAAGGCCCAGAAACGACAGCGCCGCCTCAAGCAGGATCGCCTGCGCGATATAGGCGGTCAGCAGGATCAGGAACGGTGCGACAAGGTTCGGCGCCATGTGCCGCAGGATGATGCGGCGGTGATTGAACCCCAGCGCACGGGCCGCATCCACATAGGGCATGACCGCGATCTGCAAAGACGCCGACCGGATCACCCGCGAGACCTTGGGGATCATCGGGATCGAGATTGCCAGAACAAGGTTCATATCCACCCCGAACACCGGATTCCGGCCCAGCACCGCAACAACGACAAGCGCCAGCACGATGATCGGAAACGACAGCAGGACGTCCATCAGCCGTTGAATAATGAAATCCACGCGGCCGCCGAAATAGGCCGAGCTCATACCGACGATACCGCCGATCGAGCACCCGATCAGCGACGCCGACAGCGAAATGATCATCGCGGTTCGGGCGCCGTAGATCAGTCGGGACAGGATATCGCGGCCGAAATCATCGGTGCCCATCCAGTGCTCAAGACTGGGCGGGGCGAAGGTGGACATATAGTTGATCTCAAGCGGATCATAGGGGGCGACCCATTCCGCAAAGATCCCGGCAAAGCCGATGGTCAGGATCACCAACGCGCCCACGGTTCCGAACGGCTGTTCCCGGACGAACTGCGAGGCGGCATGAAGGATACGCTTGTAAAGCGGCGGGGCAGAAAGAGAGGCGCTGACGTTACTCATGTGTCTCACTCCAATTCGATACGCGGGTCGAGCGCCGCATACAGCAGGTCGACAATCAGGTTGATCAGCATGAAGAACACGGCGGTGACCATCACCAGACCCTGAATCATCATGAAATCGCTGCGTTGCACGGCGTCGATAAACAAGCGGCCAACGCCATTCAGGTTAAAGACCTGCTCGGTCACGACCAGCCCGCCGATCAGCAGCGCGAACTCGATCCCGATCACGGTGATGGCGGGCAACAGCGCGTTGCGCAGCGCATGACGGCGCACGACCAGCGCCTCGCGCACGCCCTTGGCGCGGGCGGTGCGGATATAGTCCTCGTTCATCACCTCCAGCAGCGATGACCGGATCATCCGCGCAATCAGCGACGCAAGCCGATACCCGACCGAGACCGCTGGCCAGAACAACAGCGACAGGTTCTGAACCGGGTCTTTGTGGAATGGCACAAAGGCCAGAGGTGGCGCCCAATGGAACACCGCAAGCAGGGTCATCAATATCAACAGCCCCAGCCAGAATGAGGGAATGGCGATGCCACCAATGGTCAGCACCCGCACAACCTGATCAATGACCGTGCCGTTATAAACAGCCGCCAAAGTCCCCAGCGGAACCGCAACCAGAATGGCCATCAACGTGCTTAGAACCGCCGTTTCAAGGGTGATCGGCATCCGCGACGCGATTTCATGGATCACCGGCTTTTCGGTCCACAGCGACGTGCCCAGATCCAGACGCACCACGCCCCACAACCAATCGACCAGTTGCAGCGCATAGGGCTTGTCCAGCCCCAGCCGGGCGCGCTCGGCGTCCATGATGTCTTGCGGAACCAGCGACCCGGTGGCCGAACCATATTTGATTTCGACGATGTCGCCGGGCACCACGCGAACCAGAATAAAGATCAGAATCGCCACGCCCAAAAGCGTCGGGATCATCATCAGGATTCGTTTAGCAGCATATTTCAGCATCAAACTTCTCCGCTGTTGGTTTTGAAACAGGCAACCCGATGGCCCGGTTCGTGGTCTTCCAGCCGCGGAATCCGCGTGCGGCAAAAGTCGTCGGCCAACGGGCAGCGTGCGGCGAATTTACAGCCCTTGGCAAAAGCCGGGGCGCTGGTGATGTCGCCCTTGATGATCCGCGCATTGCGGGTCTTTTCGATCGTCGGATCGGGGATCGGCACCGCGTCCAGCAACAGCTTAGTATAGGGGTGCTGGGGGCGCTCGAAAATCTGGTCTCGATCACCGATTTCCACCACCTCGCCCAGATACATCACCACCACCCGATGCGAGATGTGGCGCACCACCGCCAGATCATGCGCAATGAACAGATAGGCGATGCCCAGCTTTTCGCGCAGATCTTCCAGCAGGTTGATGATCTGACCCTGAATCGAAACATCCAGCGCCGAGACCGCCTCGTCGCAGACGATGCAATCGGGCTCCATCGCCAGGGCGCGGGCAATCCCGACGCGCTGACGCTGACCGCCGGACAGCTGATGCGGATACCGGACGGCGAAATGCGCTGGCAGGCCGACTTGCTCAAGCAGTTCGATCACCCGTGCCTGACGCTCTTGCCGGGTCGGGAACAGCCGGTAATAAGCCAGCGGTTCCGAGATGATCTGAGCGATGGTCATCCGCGGGTTCAGCGAACTGAACGGGTCCTGAAAGATCACCTGCAACTTGCGCCGGATCTGGCGCATTTCGTTGATATCGGCGGCGGCAATATCGGTGCCGCCATATCGGATCGCGCCCTCGCTGGGATCGGTCAGGCCCAGAATCATCCGGCCGACCGTGGTTTTGCCACAGCCGGATTCACCGACCAGACCCAGGGTTTCGCCCTTCATGATGTCGAAATTGACGTCATTGACCGCGCGCATCGCGCCGAAATTCTTGCTCAGCCCCTCGACGCTGACCAGCACCTGATCGCTGGTCTGCGGGTCCGGAACACCCTTGGCCGCGGCCGCGTGCTGGGCACCATGCCACGGCAGGCCACCGGCCTCGATTTCGTCCAGACGATGACAGGCCGACAGCCCCCCGGCGGCGGTGCCGCGAAGCACCGGGGGCTTGCTGCACAGGTCGATCGCATGCGGACAGCGTTCAGCAAAGCGGCACCCGACAGGCGGGCGCAGCATGTTCGGCGGCAGGCCGGTGATGGTTTCCAACTTGCGCATCTTCGGCTCGTCCAGACGCGGAACCGAGCTGAGCAAACCCATGGTGTAAGGGTGCCGGGGCCGATGAAAGATTTCCTCGGCGGTCGAGGATTCAGTGATCTCGCCAGCATACATCACGGTGACGCGCTCGGCATAGCGGGCGACAATGCCAAGGTTGTGTGTGATCACCACCAAGGCGATGTTCAGCTCACGGGCCAGCTTTTTCATCAGCTCCAGAATCTGAGCCTGAATGGTAACATCCAGCGCCGTCGTCGGTTCGTCGGCGATGATCAGTTTCGGATTGCAGGACAGACCGATGGCGATCATCACCCGCTGGCGCATGCCGCCGGAAAATTCATGCGGGTATTGCTTCAGCCGGTCTTCGGGGTTGGTGATGCCGACCAGACCCAGCAATTCGACCGCGCGGGCGCGGGCTTGTTCGCCGTTCATGCCCAAATGGATAATCAGCGGCTCCATCAACTGATAGCCGATGGTCATCATCGGGTTCAGCGACGACATCGGTTCCTGAAAGATCATGCTGATCTGGTGGCCGCGAATACGGCGCATTTCGTCTTCGGGCAGGTCCAGCAGGTTGCGGCCCTCGAACAGAATGCGGCCTTTGGGAACGCGGGCGTTGCGCTTGGGCAGTAGCCGCATCACCGAAAGCGCCGTCACCGACTTGCCCGATCCGGATTCCCCGACGATCGCCACCAGCTCGCCCGGCTTGACGTGGAACGAGACCGCCTCGACCGCGCGCAAGCGCCCGGCGCTGGTTTCGAACTCGACATGCAGGTCTTCGACGCTCAGCAACGCGGCGTCGGCCAAATCCGCAGCAGGGACAAGGTCTTGAATGGCGCCAGACGCCATTTGCTCGGTATGGGCCAACCGGTTTCCTCCCTTTCGCGGCATCGGGGCGCGCACGAAAAACGCCCACCTCCGAAACCGGTATTCTTTTGACTTCGAGAACATCTAACACTTAGGCCGCTCGGCCTTGCAACCGGTCACATGCCTATCTAAGCTGTAACAAATAAGTTTCACCTTTGCAGGAGGAGCGAAGGATGATCCCTCTTACATTTCGCCGTCTAGAGGTCTTTATCGCCGTCGTTGACGCCGGCAGCTTTGTCGGGGCTGCTGACAAGCTGGGTATCAGTCACCCCTCGGTTTCGAACCATGTTCGGGCCTTGGAAGACATGATGAA